>JBPCQU010000031.1:0-3217 GCA_050997795.1 Solirubrobacteraceae bacterium
TCGCCGGACTGATCGCCGCTCGGCTCGGCCGATCGGTGTTCAAGAGCCTGTGGTCGAAGGTCGACGACGCCCCGCCGCCGGCCCCCGGAACGGGCCAGGGAAGCACCGCCAAGGTGGTCGGGGCAAAAGCGCTCGAGGCCGGAGTGATAGCCGCCGTAGCCGCGGCGGTCAACCGCGCCTTCGCCCGGTCCTTCCATCACCTGGTCGGCGCCTGGCCGGAGAAGCCGCCCGAGCCTGAGACCGAGGACGAGGACGAGGACTAGCCGCCCCCAGCGGGGAGCCCGCCGGGCGACGGGACCACCCACGGCGCCAGCCCCTCGCGCGCCCAGTCGGGCATCGGCGTCTTGACCGTTGTGCGCCGGTCGATGAACACGTGCCGCAGGGCGGCTTCCAGCAGCAGCTCCCCCTCGCGACGGAAGCGGTGCTCGGAGCGCAGGCTCGTGGTCCCTAGGTGGGTTACCGCAGCCTCGAGCGTGATCAGCTCGTCAAACCGGGCCGAGCCGACGAAGCGCATGTTCGCCTCGGCGACGACGATGTCTATGCCGCGGTCGAGCATCGTCTGGTAGCCGCCGTAGGCGGCGCGCCACAGCTCGGTGATTGTGTGGTCGACGTAGGCGACGTAGTTGGCGTTGAACAGGACCCCCTGCGAGTCACACTCGGAGTACCGGACGCGAAGCGTATGGACGAACGGCTCACCCACCCGCCGGCCCTCCGCGACCGCCGGAGCTGGCACCCCCGCCGCGGAGAACGAAGCCGCGCCCCGCGAGCTCGGCGAGGGCGTCCTCGAAGGCGCCGAAGTCGCGCCGCACGAGCGCGTCGATCGGCCGTCCGCCCGGTCCGCTGGCCCGGACCCAGCGCTGCAGCACGGGGGCGCCAGCGCGGTCGGCGGCCTCGTCGAGCAGCGCGAGCAGGATCGGCAGCTCCGAGCGGTGCTCGAGCTGGCCGGAGAGGAGCGTCAGCGGGTCGGCGTCGAGCATCGCGCAGAGCTCGTCCTCGCTCAGGCCGAGCAGCTCCATCAGCCTCGCCGCGCGCTGGCCCTGGCCGCCGTTCACCCGGCGCCGCCCTCCAACTGCGCGACTCGCCACGAGAGCTCCTCGAGCGCCGACACGACGAGATCGAGATGATCGATCAGAAGAGCTGGTTCTCGCCGCCGAACACGTCACTCACCGAGCCGTCGGTGAAGATCTGACGAATCGAGTTGGTGAGCAGATCCGCGCAGGAGAGGACGCGGACGTTGTCGGGTGCCCCGGGAGGCAGCGGGATCGTGTCGGTCACCACCACCTGCTCGAAGCCGGCCGCCGCGAGGTTCTCCCAGGCGTTGCCCGAGAAATTGCCGTGCGTGGCGGCGGCGTAGATCCGCCGCGCCCCGGCGTCTCGGACGGCTTGCGCCGCCGCCGCGAGCGTGCCTGCGGTGCCGATCATGTCGTCCACCAGCAATGCGGTCTTGTCCGCCACGTCACCGATCACGTAGTTGATCGCCGCGACCTGCTGGGCCGGGCGCTCCTTGTTGAGGATCGCGAGGTCGGCGCCGATCTTGGCGGCGAACTGCTTGTTGAGCTTGACCCGGCCGGCGTCGGGAGCGACGACGACCAGGTCCTCGAGGCCGAGATCGTCGAAGTACTGCGTCAGCATGAACAGCGCCGTCATGTGGTCACACGGCTTCTGGAAGAAGCCCTGGATCTGGCCGGAGTGCAAATCCATCGTCAGGATCCGATCGATCCCCGCCGCCTCGAGCATCCGCGCCACCAGGCGGGCGCTGATCGGCTCACGCGGAGCAGACTTCTTGTCCTGGCGCGAGTATCCGTACCACGGCGTCACGGCGATCACCCGGTGTGCCGACCCTCCGACCGCGGCGTCGATCATCGCCAGCAGTTCGAACAGCGAGTCGTTGGCGGTCATGCCGGCGGCCGGGTTCTGGCAGGTCGGCTGGACGATGAACACGTCGGCGCCGCGGACCGACTCCTCGTAGCGGCAGTAGACCTCGCCGTTGGCGAACGTCTTGAGCGTCACGCCGCACAGTTCGACGCCGAGCTTGGCCGCGATCTTCGCCCCGAGCTCCGGGTTCGCGCGCCCCGAAACGAGCATCAGCCGCTTGGAGGAGTCGAGCCGCATTTCGTTTGGCGCGGGATGGGTCTGGACGACGCCCAAGGTGCCCGCGAGTGTACGCCCGGCGGGTGACGGTTCGGTGATCGTCACTGGCTCTTCTCGGCGTTCTCGGATCCAGTCGCGTCCGGTGCTTCGGCGTCCTCGGACTCGGCCGCCGCGCGCTCGCGGCGGCGTTCGGCGTATCCCTCGATGTTGTCCTGTCGCGACCGCGCGACTCCGAGTGCGCCCGGCGGCACGTTCTTGTTGATCACCGACCCCGCGGCGGTGTAGGCGTCGTCACCGACCGAGACTGGAGCGATCAGGGTCGTGTCGACGCTCGTCCTGACCCGCGCCCCGATCCTGGTGCGGTGCTTGCGGTAGCCGTCGTAGTTGGCCGTGATCGTGCTCGCGCCGAGATTGGTCCCCTCGCCGATGTCGGCGTCCCCGATGTAGCTCAAGTGGGGGACCTTGCTCCCCGCGCCGATGTCGGAGTTCTTGATCTCGACGAACGTGCCCGCCTTGGCGCCTTCGCGCAGGACCGTCCCGGGACGTAGGTAGGCGAACGGACCCACGGTCACGCGATCACCGATCACGGCGCCGTTGACGTAGGAATGCACGACCGTGGCTCGGTCTCCGACGTCGGCGTCGATCAGGGTCGCGTTGGGTCCGACGGCCGACCCGGCGCCGACCCGCGTCCGGCCGTGCAGGCTCGTGAACGGCGCGATCACCGTGTCCTGGCCCAGTTCTACGTCGGCGTCGATCAGCGTCGCGGCCGGCTTGACGATCGTCACCCCGGCGAGCATGTGACGCTCGTGGATCTGGCGCTGGGCGATCGCGGTGACGTCAGCGAGCTGGCGCCGGTCGTTGATCTGGAGCATCTCGCGCGGGTTCGTGAGCTCGTGGGCGAGCACCGTGCGCTCGTGCTCGCGCAGAATCGGCAGCACGTCGGGCAGGTAGTGCTCGTCCTGGGCGTTGTCGGCCCGGACCTCGTCCAGCGCGGCCGTCAGCGCGGCGCCCTCGAAGGCGAACACGCCGGTGTTGACCTCGCGGATGTGGAGCTCGAGCTCGCCCGCGTCGCCGGGCGCCTTGGTCTCGACCACGCGCTCGACGGTCCCGTCGGGACCGCGCACCA
>JBPCQU010000038.1:0-18654 GCA_050997795.1 Solirubrobacteraceae bacterium
AATCACGACACGCTCTACTCGGTCGCGCAGGTCAACCTGGCTAGCGGGCCGGTGGTCATTCAGACGCCGCCCACCGGCGGGCGTTATTCCGTGATTCAGCTCACCGACGGGTTCACGAACGTGGCGGTCTACCTCGGCGAAAACGCCGCCGCGAGGGCCGGCGAGGCGGCGGCCGTCGTTCCGCCGGGCTGGCGCGGGCAGCTGCCGGCGGGTCTGCGCGTGGTGCGCCCAGCGACGAAGCTCGTCTGGCTGCTCGGCCGCACGCTGGCGACCGGCGCCGCCGATACCGCGGGCGCGACCCGTCTGCTGGCGCGTTACTCGGTCACGCCGCTGGCCGGCTACGTCGCCGGCGCGCGCACGCCGCCGCTTATCCTGCCGGACTTCCCCAAGCGCACCCCGGTCGCGGTCCCGTCCAGCGCCGCGTTCTTCGATGAGCTCGGGAGCGATCTCGCGGCCGATCCTCCGCCCGCCCGAGACGCGTGTGCGATCGGCGCCTTCGCGCGCGTGGGGATCGGAGCCGGTAAGGCTCCGTCGATGGCGCTCACCGGACTCGGCGCGCGGGCGCTGTCGGCCGCCGCTGCGGCGGGGAAGGGCGTCCTGCACGCGATCGTGGCGCGCGTCCGTCATCAACCGTCTCAAGTGATCAACGGATGGGCGACCACGCCTCCCGACACCGCGCGCTTCGGCACGGACTACGTCGGTAGAGCCGTCGTCGCGGCGATCGGCCTCGGCGCGAACACGAACGCCAAAGCGCTCTATGAGACCGAGGACCGCGACTCCTCGGGGCGCGCGCTGAACGGCGCGCACGTCTACCGGGTGCGCTTCAAGCCCGGCCGGCTGCCGCCGGTGTCGGCGTTCTGGTCACTGACGCTCTACAACCAGCACATCCTGTTCTATCCCAACCCTCTGGACCGGTATGCGCTCGGCGACCGCGCGCAGGGTCTGAAGCGCGACGCCGACGGCGGCCTGACGATCATCGTCTCCCACCGATCCCCCGGCGCGAGCGAGCGCTCCAACTGGTTGCCGGCGCCCGCGGGTCAGTTCTCGCTCTACCTGCGGCTCTACGAGCCCAAGCCGGCGGCGCTGCACCGGAGGTGGATGCCGCCGTCAGTCTTCGCGCTGAGCTGAGCGAAAAACGATCCGCTTGAGCTCGGAGAGCGCATTTCCGGCCAGGCGCAGAGCGGTGTGAAAGCCCTCGGCACCGAGCTCGCCGGCGTCGAGAGTCCGCCGCAGCTCGTCCAGCGCCGGCCGCTCGTCATCGCGGACCTGGTCGCGCTGCGTCTCGATCAGCAACAGGTGGCGCGGGCGCCGGTGGGTGTGGGCAAGCTGCACATAGTGGCCGCGCTCGGCGGGGTCGAGGCCCTCAGTCGCGACGACGACGGTCTGGCCGGCGTTCAAGCGTTTCAGGACGGCGGCGTCCAGCAGCTCTCTGGCGCGCGCCTCGATCTCATCGTCGGGCACGCGTCCGGCGAGCAGGGCGCGGACTTTGGCCAACGAGTAGGCCACTCCCCGCTCCTCCAGGGTGCGCTCGAGGAACTGGTCGGGCTGCGAGGCCTTCGCGCCGGTGACCACGAGCAGGCTCCCGGGCGAGTAGCGCAGACGGTCTGAGGGTCGCAGGACGCGCGAGCGGACCGATACGTCGGGCGCCCGGGGCGGGGCGCCGTCGCGGCGCGGGCGCTCCGAGGACCAACCGGTGCGCTCGTCGACGCCGATCTTGACGCTGCGGGATGATGGGGGCGAGGGCATGTCCGTTCATCATAGGTAGGCGTCCACACAGGGGAGACAGGCATGGCGAGCTCAGACCGCGTAGAGGTCCCCGGCAGCGAACGAAATGCCGAAGCCGGGCACGCACGCGTCGGGCCGATCGACGAGCAGGCCGAGATCGAGGTCAGCGTGTATGTCCGCCCCCGAGGATCGCTCGGTTGGGTCGATCAGGAGGCGACCCGACCGCCCGCCGAGCGCCGGCGCGTACAGCCGGAGGACTGGGGCGAGGCGCACGGCGCCGACGCCGCCGACATCGAGCTGGTCACGTCGTTCGCGGCCGGCGCCGGGCTCGCGGTGATCGAGGCCGACGCGGCCAGGCGGGTGGTGCGCTTGCGCGGCACCGTGCGGGCGCTGGCTGAGGCCTTCGGCGCGCAGATGGTGGGCATGTTCGAGCCCACCGCCGGCGCCGCCAGCTACCGCGGCCGGACCGGGACGCTGACGGTCCCGGCGCAGCTCGCCGGAGTCGTCACCGGTGTGTTCGGGCTCGACGATCGGCCCCAGGCGCGTACGCACCTGCGGGTCAAGCCGCATGACCCCAGCTCGTACACGCCGCTGCAGGTGGCGCAGGCGTACTCGTTCCCGCCCGCTGCGACGGGAAAGGGCCAGACGGTCGGGATCCTCGAGCTCGGCGGTGGCTTTGCCACCGGCGACCTGTCGACATACTTCGCGGGTCTCGGACAGGCAGCGCCGCAAGTGACGGCGGTCGGCGTGGACGGTGCGACGAATTCTCCGGGCGTGGACACCAACGCCGACGGTGAAGTGATGCTCGACATCGAAGTCGTGGGAGCGGTGGCGAACGGGACCGCGATCGCGGTCTACTTCGCCCCCAACACCGACCAAGGCTTCATTGACGCGCTCTCGACCGCGGTTCACGACACCACCCACAAGCCCTCGGTGGTCTCGATCAGCTGGGGGCAGTCCGAAGACGCGTGGAGCGCTCAGGCCAGAGTCCAGATGGAGCAAATTCTCATGGAGGCCGCGGCCCTCGGCGTTACGGTGACCGTCGCCGCGGGGGACAACGGCTCCACCGACAGCGTTACCGACGGCCAGCAGCATGTCGATTTTCCCGCCTCGGCGCCGCACGCGCTCGCCTGCGGCGGGTCGACGCTGCAAGCCTCGGGCACGACGATTCGCAGCGAGACGGTGTGGAACGACCCGGGGGACGGCGCCACCGGTGGTGGCGTCAGCCGGCAGTTCGCCCTCCCCAGCTATCAGGCCAACGCGCAGGTGCCCCCCAACGTCGACACCGGTTCGCCGGGGCGCGGGGTTCCCGACGTCTGCGGCGATGCGGATCCGAACACCGGCTACAGCATCCGCGTGGATGGCGCAGACCAGACGATCGGCGGCACGAGCGCCGTGGCGCCGCTGTGGGCGGGGCTGATCGCGCGGCTCAACGAGGAGCTCGCGGCGCCGGTGGGGTTCGTTGCCCCGCGGCTCTACGCCCTGCGCGGGACAGCTGCGTTTCGCGACATCACCAGCGGCGACAACGGCTCGTACAAGGCCGGCCCAGGGTGGGACGCGTGCACTGGTCTCGGCTCGCCCGACGGCGTGGTGCTGGCGAGCCGCTTGAACTAACCCGTGTGTAGCGCCTTGAGACGCGGATGCCCGTGGCTGCCCGGCATCCGCCTCGACCTGCGGCTAGCGCTCGCCCCACAGCCGCCAACACAAACCCGACGCCCGCGCCACCGGTCTCGCGACCGCGGCGCGGATCGCCTCCTCGGTGCCGACCACGATCAGGTGCCGGCGCGCACGCGTAGCCGCCGTGTAGAGCAGTTCCCGGGTGAGGATCCGCGACCCGGGCTCGGGCAAGAGGACGGCGGCGGCGTCGAACTGCGAGCCCTGGCTCTTGTGGATCGTCATCGCGTAAACGGTGTCGACGGCGCCGAGCCGGCTGGGGCTGTGCTCGACCACGCCTTCGCCGCGCTCGAACGCGGCGACCACCCGGTCGGTGCTACGCACCACGACCCCGGTGTCGCCGTTGTTGAGCCCCAGCTCGTAGTCGTTCTCGGTCACCAGCAGCGGGCGCCCCACGTACCAGCGCTCCTGCGCCGAGAAGCCGTCCAGCTCGGCTTCGAGCCAGCTCTCGATCCGCCCCGTCCAACTCGCCACCCCGTAGGGACCGCGACGGTGGGCGCACAGGATCCGGAAGGCGCCGAGCGCCGCGAGGGCCTGGTGCCCCGAGCCCGTCCGGGCGGCCTCGATCGTGGCGCGCGCAGACGCCAACGCGCCCTGCCTGACCGGCGCCAGCGCCGCATCGTCGGCTAGGTCGGCCTCGATCCATCGCACGCCGTCGGGGGGGTCACGCAACAGCGCGATCGCTCGCTCGCCGTCTCCCAACCTGATCGCGGTCGCCAGCTCGGCGATCCCGCCGCCGAACCGGTGCACGCGCTCGAGGACCACGATCCCGGCCCCGAACCCCACCTCGCCCTCGATCGGGCCGCCCGGACCGCCCGCCGGCCCCACGATGTCGCCGAGCACGGCACCGGCCTCGATCGAAGCCAGCTGCCCCGGGTCGCCCACCAGCACCAGCCGAGCATCGGTCCGCAGCGCCTCGATCAGCCGCGCCATCAGCGAGAGCGAGACCATCGACGTCTCGTCCACGATCACCACGTCGTGCGGGAGGCGCCGGTTGCGGTTGTGGCGAAAGCGGCTGGACGTCCCCGGGCGCCAGCCCAGCAGGCGGTGAAGCGTCGTCGCGTGCAGCTCGCGAAGGTGGTCGCGCACCGTCACGTCGACGTCGAGCTCGGCGGCCTCTGCGTGTACCGCCTCCTGCAGCCGCGCTGCCGCCTTGCCGGTCGGCGCCGCGAGCGCGATCACCGGCAGGTCGCTGCCTGACGCCCGGGCCTGTTCGCTCAGCAGCGCGACGATCCGCGCCACGGTGGTCGTCTTGCCCGTCCCCGGGCCGCCGGCCACGACCGCGAACTGCCGCCGCACCGCCGCGGCCGCCGCGAGGCTCTGGCGGCCGGTGGCGGCGCGACCGAACAACCGGGCCAGCCCGCAATCGAGCACCCCGATCTCGACCCCGTCGGCAGGCGCCGCGCCGATCGCCAGCAACGCTCCGGCTACCTGCACCTCCTCGGCCCAGTAGCGGTCGAGGTACAGCCACGTCCCGAGCAACCGTAGGGGCGCCACCGAGCCGCGGCGGCCGTCTTCGTCCTCACCGGCCGCCACCAGCGCACTCTGGGACACGCGCTGCACCCACGCCTCAGGCTCGGGCCACGCCAGCGATCCCAGGTCGACCGGCTCGTCGGCGTCGACCGCGGCAGTCTCGCGAATCCGCGCCAGGTCCACGTGCACGTGTCCGAGACGTGGAGCGCGCACGGCGAGGGCGACAGCCAGCAGCAAAAACTCATCTCGCTCGTGCACGATCGAGGCGAGCTGCCGCGCGACATGGACGTCGGCGGCGGACAGCACGCCGGCGTGGTTGAACTCGCGCAGCAGGCCCGAGGCGCGGCGGACGAACCGGGGCTCGAGCTCGTCGCGGTCGGGCGGGGAAATGGAGCTCACGGCGCACCCTCGCCGTCGAGCGCGTCACTCAGCGCCTCCACGAGTCCGCGCGGCGGCCGCCAGCCAAACACTCCGCACGGCGCGCCGTCCATCACCGGCGTCTCGGGCCCGGCCATCCCCCGCAGGAACAGATACCCGACGCCGGCAAGGTCCCGCCCCGCGTCGTGACCGGGCAGCCGCCAGCGCAGGTAACGGTGCAGCGCCACCAGGTAGAGCAGCGCCTGGAGCGCGTAGTGGTGGCGCTTCATCTCGTCGGCGAGCGCCGACGGGCGATAGCCGAGCGCCGTCAGCGGCGCGTCCAGCGCTCCCAGCCAGTTGGTCTTGTAGTCGAGCACGGCAAAGCGCGTGCCCTCCGGCCCGGGCAGGCGGACCACGAGGTCGAGGCTGCCGGTCAGGTAGCCACGGACCCGTTGGCGCAAGCCCGCGTCCTCGAGCCGGCCCACGTACCCGGTGAGCGGGTCATTAGGGGGGAGGAAATCGCGGAGCACCCCGGCGATCCGCGAGAGCTCCGCCCAGCCGTTGGGCCGCTCGCCGCCGGCCAGCGGCAGCTCGAAGCTGAGCTCGTCGAGTCTGTCGGCGCGCGCGAAGTCGCACAGCGCCAGGTTGTCGAGCACCGGACCGAGCGGGGTCCGCAGCGCGGCGCACAACCCCGCCGCCACGGCCGCCGGATCGCCGATCTCGACCGAGCGCCGCCCCTGCACCTCGGCGATCCGCGCCGCCAGCTCCCGGTCGATCTCCGCGGCGGCGAAGTCAGTGCACTCGAGCACGCGATGCACGAACGTCCCGACGTCCACGCCGACGGGCATCGAGCCCAGCGGCAACGCCCGATCGAGCGCCAGGTCGTCCGCCGCGAGCCCACTGTGGGCCGGCGAGCCGGCGCCCCAGGCCTCCGGCGAGCCGCCGGCCGTCGCCTCCGGCGGCTCGTCGCCGATCATCGGCTCCTCGGGCTCTGAGCCGACCCACTCCTCGTGGGTGCCGGCGGTGATGTCGCTGTAGGAGGTACGGCGCCAGCGGAGGTCGAGCCCACGCGAGAACTCCGACGCGCTCAGGGTCGCGACCGGCGGCAGCGGCGGTGTCCAAGCAGCAGGAATCCCGAGAGTTGCGCGCTCGACGCTGATCGCGCCCGGAGCGCGCTCGGCGAGCTTTCCCAGGCGGGCGGCGAAAGCCGCGTCATCGGGCGTGAACGTCCCGCTCGGAGCCACGTCACCGTGCTCGTCACGCGAGAACAAAAGCCGCCCGAGCGGCGAGTTCCGGCTGTCCCACGACCCGGCCCACCAGAGGACCGCCTGGTGCCGGGCCCGTGTCAACCCCACGTAGGCCAGCCGGAGGTCCTCGCCCCGCTGCTCGCTGACGAACTGGTCCCGGTGGCGGACGAACTCCGGTCCCTCCAGCGAAACGTCGACAAAGCGCGCGTCGCCGGCCTGCGGGTCGTGGAAGAACACGGGCTGCGGCGGGTCGTCGGGGATAAACCCCGGCTCCCACAGAAACGGCAGGTAGACGATCGGAAACTCAAGCCCCTTGCTGCGGTGGATGGTGAGCACCTGGACGGCCTCGGCGTCTGATTCGAGCCGGCGGCTTCGCTCTTCGTCGCTTGTGTCCATCTCGGCCTCGGCGATCCGGCTTCGGAGCCACGCCGTCAGCGTCGTCGTTCCCATCTGCTCTTCGGAGGCGGCCGCGTGCAGCAGCTGGCCGATGTGGCGCAGATCCGTGAGCCGGCGCTCGCCGTCCTGCTCGGAGAGGACGCGCTCCAGCAGGGCGGGCGGCTCCCCGTCCACCGCGATCACCTCGAGCAGCGAGGCGACCCCGCGGACTCTCAGCACCCGAGCCCAGTCGTGCAGCCGGCGGTGGATCTCCTCCCACGCCCAGGGGTCGTCGTCGGCGGCGGCGAGCCGCTCGGCCGACCAACCGAGAAACGGCGTCAGCGCCGCGGCGTGCGCGCGCATGATCGACGCCGGGCGCTCGAGCGCCGCGAGCAGCGCCAGCCAGTCGCGCGCCGGCTCGGTCACGAACACACTCCCCGCGCCGTTGATAACCGCCGGAACCCCCGCCTCGTCGAGCGCCTCACGGATCGTCGCCGCCTGACGGTTGGTCCGCACCAGGACGGCAAGATGACCCGGGCGGACCGGCTCGCTCCAGGCCTCGCCGCCGGTTTCCCCGCGGTACACGGTCGAGGCCGTCCCGTCGGCCTCCCGGCGGTGCTCGATGAAAGCGCGTGACTCGAGCAGCGAAACCACGTCCGCCGCCAGGTCACGGGAGATGTGCTCGCGCGCGCTGGGCTTACTGGCAAAGCCCCGCCTGGTCAGCGACAGCGACGGATCCTCGCGAAGCGCCAGCCGGATCCGCAACGGGGCGGGCTCCGGCGCGGCCTTGAGGCGCGGCTCGCGGTGGCCCGGCGCGGCACGAACCTGGCGGTAGGCGATCCCCTCGTGGCCGAGCTTGACGCCCGACAGGAGTGCGTCGTGGGCGTCGATCAGTCCCTGGTCTGAGCGCCAGTTGACGCCGAGCGTCGCGCGCGTGTCGGCGGCCTGCGCCGCCTCCAGGTAGGCGTACACGTCGGCGCCGCGGAAGGCGTAGATCGCCTGCTTGGGGTCGGCGATCAGCACCAGCGTCACGCCGGTGTCGCCGAAGGCGCGGCGCACGATCTCCCACTGGGCCGGGTCGGTGTCCTGGAACTCGTCGACGAGCACGACCTCGTAGCGATCGCGCAGCTGCTCCGCGGTGGCCGCGCCGCCGTCGCCGGCGAGCGCCGAGCGCAGCCGGGTGATCAGGTCCTCGTAGGTCATCACCGCCATGCCGCGCTTGCGCGCGTCGAACTCGGCGCGAGCCGCGTGCGCGAGCCGGGCGCGCATCTGGGCCACGTCTCCGACCGAGGCGACGATCGCCGCCGCCGGGTTCCCGATCGCCGCGCGCGCGATTCGGACGGCCTCAGCACGCCCGAAGGCCGGCGCGCCGCCGTGGCTGAAGCGCCGGATGTAGAGGTCGTCGACGACTTCGGCCACGAGGTCGCCGAGGTCTTCGACGAACGTCACGTCGGGCTCGAGGTCCCCGGCGATCCCCAGCCCTCCGAGCGCCTCCTGGCAGAAGCCGTGGGTGGTCGCGATCGTCGCCGAGTCGAAGCTCGCGACTGCCCGCGCCAGCCGCCCGCGGCGCAGGGTGACTTCCTCGCGAGACCCTTGGGCGAGCAGCGCGACGACCCGGTCCTCGCGCGGCGCGACTCCCGCCAGCGCCCGCGCCAGCCCCTGCTCGGCGCTCACCAGCCGCTCCCTGACGCGCTCCCGCAGCTCGCCGGTCGCGACCCGGGTGAAGGTCACCAGCAGCAGCCGCTCGAGCGGGATTCCATCGGCAACGTAGCGCGCCGCGAGCGCCGCGATCGTGTAGGTCTTGCCGGTCCCCGCGCTCGCCTCGAGCACCGTCACGCCGGTCGGCAGCGCACCGCAGATGTCGAACTGGAGGGGCTCGAACCCGTATGTCATCTCGCGCTCAACTCCTCGTGGGCGAGGAGCCCCTCCCACAGCCTCAGGGCCAGGCGTCCAAGGCGCGAGGGCTCGGACTGCTCCCACCCGGCGCCGTGCTCGTCGGGGCGCGGCGGGATCTCGACCAGCTCGGCGAGCGCTCGCACACCCCCGAGCACGAGCTGGTGCTCGAGCTCGTGGTCCTCGCGCTCGAAGGCCCATTCGGTCCGCCATTCTTTCTCGGCCGCGGCGACCGGCTCCTGACCGCTGTGGGCGGCAGCGGCGTACGCGGCTGACGTGGCGCAGAACAGCGGCAGCGGCTCGCGCATCCCCCGGTCGTAGAGGTCGACGAGCGTCTCGAGCTGTCCGGCGGCGATCTCGTGGCGCCCCGCCGGGTCGGCAGCGAGCGGACCTACCCGCGCGACCCTGACGTCGTCACGGCCGCCGGCCCGCCCCACGGTTGCCGCCGAGAACTCTCGCTCAGGCCGGCTCGCCGCGAGCGCGACCAGCCTCACCCACGCCGCCAGGCGGTGCTTGGCCGAGACACGTGAGTAGGTGGCGCTCAGGAGCACGTCGGCGCTCACTCCGGCGACCGTCCCGCTCAGCAGTCGGCCGTCGTGCAGCGAGACGCGGACGTCGAACGGATCGCCGCTCGGTTGCACGCCAACCAACTTCGTCGCCTCGGTCGCGATCGCATCGACGATCGGGTACACGGCCTCGATCACCGGCTTGCCGAGCACCCCGGGCGGCAGCGTCCCCCGCGCGATCTCGGCCTTGATCGCGGTGTTGCCATCGAGACCGGCCAGGCGCGCGTCGAGCAGCCGCTGGCCGACGCCCCAGCGTCCCAGTCCGTCGAGCTCCACCGACAGTCCGTCCTCGATCTCGTCCGTCCGGCCGCGCAGACTGATGCCCAGGCGCTGGCGCAGGAAAGCCCGCACCGGATGCTCGACGAACCGAACCAGTTCTTCGAGCTCGATCACCCGACCGCCTCGGGGCGTGAGGGGGCGGGCGAGGAACGGAGCTCGGCTCGAACGCGGAGCGCTCAGCGCCCGCGCTCCGTCGAGCGTGACCCGATCGAAGCTCCACGCCCTCCCGCGCACGAGGGCCCCGGGATCGAAGTTGCGCGGATCGAACGGCTGTAGCGGGTGGCAAACCAGCACCTGCCCTCGCGCCGCCCGGTCCGCGCATCGCGCGGTCGCATCGATCGTGTCGAGCAGCTCGCCGACCGGCACCGCCGCCGGACGCGGAGCATTGGTCCGCTCGTCGTTGCCGGAGTAGGTGATGATCAGACGCTCGGTCGCGGCGAGCAGCGCATCGAGCAGCAGCTGGCGGTCCTCGCTGCGGGGGTCGCGCTCGCCGATGTGCGGGTCGGCGAGCATCAAGTCGTCGCCGTCGCGGGGAGCCTTGCGCGGGAAGGCGCCATCGTCGAGGCCGAGCAGGCAGACGACGCGGTGCGGAACCGAGCGCATCGGCATCAGCGTGCAGACGGTCAAATGCCCGGTGCGGAAGTTCGCCCGCGTCGGCCGCCCCTCGAGGCGCTCGAACAGGTACGCCCGCAGCTCCGCCGGCGCGAGCTCGGTGTCCGGCTCGCGATCCGGATCCCCGGCCGCGTCACCGAGCAGCTCGTCGAGCACCCTTTGCAGCTCGGCGCGCTGCCACCGCTCGCGCGCGGCGGTAGTCGTGAGCGCGTCGGCTGCGTCACCGATCGCCTGGGCCCATCCGGCGAGCGTCTTGGGCTCGCTCAGGGCGCTGGCCGCCTCCCCGAGTCGGGCGATCAGCTCCGCGAAGCGTCCCGCGAGGTCGATCGAGCGGCTGTCGACGTCATCGAGCGGCAGCACGCCACCGAACAGACGCTGCCCGTCCTCGGTCATCGTCACGCCGAGCAGCAGGCGCTCGAGCCCAGCCTGCCACGTTCCGGCCGGGACGCGCTCGAGCTTGAATGACGCACGGTGGGGCGCGTCGAGTCCCCAGCGGATGCCGGCTTGAGCGATCCAGTCCTGGATCCGCGTGAGCTCGTCGTCGTCGAATCGGAAGCGACGGCGCACGGGGCCGCGGTCGGCCAAGTCGAGCACCTGCGAGGCGGTCATCCGCTGCCCGGCCAGCTCGAGCAGCTCGGAGATGACGGCCAGGACGGGGTTGGTCTGGCGCAGGGAGCGGTCGGCCAGCCGTACCCGCAGGTCGATCGGGCGCAGGTGCGCGGGGAGCGACTCGACCGCGTCGGTGTCGGCCTCGGCGGGCAGCTCCCCGGCGCCGAACGTCGCCTGGATCAACGGTGCGAACGTCTCGATGTCCGGGCACATCACGATCACGTCGCGTGGCTCGATGGTCTCGTCCTCGGCCAGGGCGTGGAGGATCGCGTCGCGGATCACCTCGACCTGCCGCGCCCGGCCGTGGCACGAGTGGATCTGGATCGAGTCGTCGTCGGGATCGAGCAGTTGACGCATGTCGGGCCGATCCGGGAGCGGCGTCCCGGGCGCCGCGCGGTCACCGCGTACGGCCTCCTGGATCTGCCCGAGCAACGTCGGTAGCGCCGGCAACGAGCCATGGTGGGTGTCGGGACGTGGACCGAGGCGGCCGAGCACGAGCTGCATCTCCCGGGCGTCGCGTCCCCAGGAGGCGAGCAGGCGGTTGGCCGGCAGCGCGACGGTTCGATCGTCGGCGCGCCGTATTTGCGCGGTGGCCGCGTCTGCGGCTGGCCGCCCGAGCCGGGTGGTCTCCTCTGCGGTTCGCATCGCGGCCGTCACCGAGTCCCACAGCGCCGCCGAGGGGTGCAGCAGGAACAGGTGCACGTCGCGCTGCTGGGACAGCGCGTTGAGGATCTGAAGATGGCCGGCCGGCAGCCGGGTCAGGCCGAACAGCGAGATCCGGTCGGGCAGCTGCACCAGCGAGTGATCCTGCGCCAGCCGCTCGCAGGCCCGCGCGCGCCGCTCCGCGGGCCCCGGCAGAGCGATCCGCGCCCGCAGGCGCCGCCAGAGCTCGGCTTGCCAGACGGCGCCGGGCGGCAGCTTGGCGCCGAGTGCATCGGCGTCGGTCCCGTGCGCCCAGGCCTCGAGCATCTCGGGCCGGTGCAGCGCATAGCGATCAAACAGCTTGCTCAAATGGCGCACGACCGTCAGCCGGCGAGCGCCGCGGACGGGGTCAGGCGGACGCGCGGCGCGGCCGAGGTAGGCGGCGAGGATCGTCAGCCACGGCTCATCGATGCACGCGTCGAGAACCTCGAGCAGCGGCCAAGCGGCGCGCTCGGGGAGCCACGGGTCCTCGGCGGGGCTGATCCCGGATGCGGCCGCTACGGCGTCTGAGACCAGGCGGTGGGGAGAGGGGAAGCTGACGTTGGCGCAGACCCCGTCGCACCGGCCTTCCGAAGCTCCGAGCACGGCCGAGGTGCGCTGCGTGAGCCAGCGCTCCATCCCGCGCGTCGGGACGGCCACGACCTCGGCCTCGAACGGGTTCTCGAGTGGTTCGGAGAGCAGCCCGGCAAGCGTGTCGGCGAGGCCGTCAGCTCGTTCGGCGCGATGAATCTGGAGCACGAGCCCGCCAATTGTCTCAGCCCAATCGGTCGCCACCGGACTCCAGTGACAATATTTTGGCGATTGGCCTTGCAATTGTCACCTGCCTGGGTTACCCTGCCGCGAGCGAAGGAGTGTCACTTATGACGATCCCTACTGACATCCACACGAATTCCGCCCGGGCGATCAAGACGGCCACGGCCGGCGCGTTCGCGCGCGGTAGCGGCCAGGACCGTCCGCTCGACACCGTCACGGCCCTCGCTGGGAGGCACGCACGCTAGAGAAGTAGCGCGTGCGTAGCCGAAACGCGAGGGCGGCCCATGGGTCGCTTTTTTTGTGCCCGATGCACGCCTCGGGCGCGGCGGTAATCGTACCCATCTCTGTGTAACAGGGGTGTGACTTCCCATGCCTTTTGTCATCAACCTTCACCCGAAGGGAGTAGTTAGTCATGCAGTTCAACCGAGACGAGTACGTCTTCCTCAGCCGGAGGGGAAGCGTGCCGCGCGCCAGCCGTGCGGGGCCGTGCTCGCGGTCAGGAGGCGGCGTACCGGGCCGGCCAGGTCGCGCCCGGTACGCCCCGCTCCTCCGACGGGTGCCGGCGGCGGTCGCGGTCGCGGTCCGGGAGTTCCGAATCGCCCTGCACGAGGCCGGCGAGCACGCTCTGGAGGATCGCGGCGAGCACTACGGGGCGCGATGAGCGCGCCGCCTAGCGGTGCCAGGAGCGCCCGCGCAAAGGCGCGAGGAGGCCACCAGGGTCTCCTCGCGCCAGAGGGCGACTGAACGGCTACGGCGGGGACCACTAAGGTCTGTGTAGTGGCCGCTCGCCCCTCGCTGATCGAGTTCCCCGCCGACGACACCGATCGCGCCCGGCGCTTCTGGGCCGGTCTGCTCGACGCCGCGCTGAATGACCGCGGCGAGGACGAGGGCGCGGGCTGGCAGACGCGTCCCCCGGCCGCCGGTCCCGTGGTTGGAGTGCACGAGCGCGGTCGCGGCCCTGGCGACTCGTTCTCGCTGCCGTACTTCGCGGTCGCTGACCTCGAGGCCGCCCTCGATCGGGTCACCGAGCTCGGCGGCACTGTCATCCATCCCGGCGCGAGGTGGGCGATCTGCAAGGACTCCGAGGGGAGCCCGTTCGGGCTCGCGCTCGACCGGACCTGACTCGTCAGCCGATCGTCAGCGCGTGCCGCGCCGGACGACGTTGTGCAGATCCTCCCCCGCACACCAGCGAGCGAGTTGCTCGCCGGCGAGCGCCGCCGCGCGGGCGTGGCCGGCGGCGGAGTCACCGGCTATGTGCGGCGTGATCGAAAGCACGCCGGGGGCGTTCCACAGCGGATGGTGCTCTGGCAGCGGCTCGGGGTCGGTGACGTCGAGAACTGCCCGCAGACGGCCCGTGCTGACTTCGGCCAGCAGCGCGTCGGTGTCTACGACCGCGCCCCGGGCCGCGTTGACGAGCAACGCACCGTCGCTCATCGCCGCGAGCTCGGCTGTGCCCACCAGCCCGCGCGTCGCGTCGGTCAGGGGAGTCAGGACGACGACCGCGTCGGCCCGCGGCAGAAGCGCCGGCAGCTCTTGCACGCCGTGCAGGTCGTCGTGGGCGTGAGACCCGACGCCGATCACTTCGCTGCCCAGCATCCGAAGCCGGGATTGCACCATTGCACCGATGGATCCCATGCCGAGCACGAGCACCGTCCAGCCGCCCAGATCGGCGAGCTCCCGTGAGCGCCAAGTCCGCTCGCGCGCGCACTCGAGCAGTCCCGTGGATGCGCCGAGCAGAGCGCCGAGGACCCACTCGGCGACGGGGGCGTCACGCGCGCCGCGGGCGCTGCACAGGGTGGCTTGCGGGGGAACGCTCTCCTCGATCCAGTCGGTCCCGGCCGACAACAACTGCACGACGGCGAGCCCGTCCAGACCGGGAAGCGTCCTCACGACGCCCCGGTCTTCGGCGCGCGGGACGAGAAAGTCGACCCTGTCGAGATCGAGGCCATCGTCGAGCGGCGCCACCTCAACCCCTCCCGGGGCTCGGGAGCGGACGGCTTCAAAGGCGACCTCGGTGACAGCTGCGCGAACTCCGCGCGCGGGCGCAGCCGGGTCTGGTGGCATGGGCGCCGACGATATCGCCCAGCGCAGCGAAGCTCCAGCTTCCCCGGGGGATGGAGGCCACGGCCCCAGCTCGCGCAGCCGTGCGGGTCACCGCTGGGCCGATTCGGGGTAATACTGTCCGACATGGCTCCCTGGGACGACGAGGACGACTGGGTCGGGACCCCTCCCGAGGGCCGCTACTCGCGTGACCGCGCCAAACCGGAGTTCTGGCGCGGGCGGTGGCCGCTCGCGGGCGCGGGAATGGCGCTGGTGCTCGTGATCCTCGTGATCGCGCTGATCGTCCGCTGAGGGGGATCTGATGCCCGAGCTGATCAGCCTCGTCGACGCGGATCCCGAGCTTGGCGATCTGCTGGACCAAGCCGAGCGCAGGCGTCCTCGGCGCGAGGCGCGGACCCGGGTCCGGCGCCTCTCGACCGGCGCGTGGGACGTCACCGAGGCGATCGAGCCCGCCAGCCATCACCGCGGCTTTCTGATCGTCGACGGCCTGATCAGCCGCGAGGTCGACGTCCTCGGCCGCCGCTGCGTAGAACTGCTCGGCCCGGGAGATGTGCTGAGGCCGTGGAGCTGGGATGAGGAGGGCTCACACGTGCAGGCCGAGGTGGGGTGGGTGGTTCTCGAGGCGGCGCGCCTCGCCGTACTCGATCATCGGCTCGTGGTTCGGATCACCCCGTGGCCGCAGCTCGGACTGGAGCTGTTCAACCGCGGGACCCGGCGCGCCCACGCGCTCGCGATCGTGCTGGCAATCAGCCACCACCACCGCGTCGACGATCGGCTGCTGCTGACGCTGTGGAATCTGGCTGAGCGGTGGGGAAAGGTCCTGCCCGACGGGCTCCTGGTGCCGCTTCCGCTCTCCCACCAGCGGCTCGCCGACCTGGTCGGAGCTCACCGTCCGGCGGTCACGCGCGCGATGGGCGATCTGGCGCGGACCGGGGCTATCAGCCGCCGCGAAGACCGCACCTGGATGCTCCACGGCCCGCCTCCCACGGAGCTTCGCCACCATCGTCTGGCCGCGGCGATGACGTGAGAGCCCGCCCCGCGCGGGCCCTCACGCAAAACGCAAAGAGCGACTACCGGACGACGCCCCGGCGGCCGCTGAAGAACAGGACCAGCGCCACGATCGCGAGCAGGAACAGCACCGGGTGGATGATCACTCCCCCTGCGATCGCGATGATCAACAGGACTACGGCAAGGACGAGCAGCATGGCTCACCTCCAGTTGGGTTTGCGCACACCAACCCCACCCCAGTCCGCCAGGGACGCCGAGCCGTACCGTCGCAGACGTCCGCACAAGGACACGGCGATCACGGCCAGGCGATCGGCGATCATTTGTCTACGCTCCGCCGCGCCCGCACCGAACTAGACGACTGATGCCGCACGCCCCCGACCTCTCAGGCTGCGCCCTGGACGACCGCTACGAGCTCCACGCCGTGATCGGCGAGGGCGCGTTCGGGCGCGTCTACCGGGGACTCGACCGTCGCCTGGAGCGGCCGATCGCGGTCAAGATGATCAAGCCGTGGTGGGCCGAGGATCCCGAATGGGCTCAGAGCTTCGAGCGCGAAGCGCAGCTGCTCGCGCGCGTCAGCGATCCGGGCATCGTCCAGATCTTCGACGTCGGCCACGCCGCCGAGGGCCTCTACTACGTCTCGGAGCTGGTGGAGGGCGAGAGCCTCGCCCACCGCCTGCGGCGCGGTCCGCTCGCCCGCTGGGAAGCCGCTTCGGTGGCCGAGCAGCTCTGCCGAGCGCTCGCCCAGGCCCACGCCCGGCGCGTGGTCCACCGCGACGTCAAGCCCGCCAACATCCTGATCTCGGCCGACGGGCGGGTCAAGGTGGGGGACTTCGGGGTCGCACGGCTCGCCGAGGGCTCGAGCGATGGCGCGAACGCGACCCTCGTCGGTACGCCCCGGTACATGGCGCCCGAGCAGGCCCGAGGCCGTCGCACGAGCCCAGCGACCGACGTCTACAGCGCCGGGGTCGTGCTCTATGAGATGCTCGCCGGAAGGCCCCCGTTCTCCGAGCGCTCCGCGATCGAGCTGGCGCTGCGCCACCTCAGCGAGCGTCCGGGCCCGCTGCCCGCGGGCGTTCCGGCGCCGCTCGTCGCAATCGTCGAGCGCGCGCTGGCCAAGGATCCGGCGGACCGCTATGCGAACGGTGGCGAGATGGCCGACGCGCTCGCCGCCGCCGCAGAAGCGCCGGTGCCCACGCTCCGCGCCCCCGCGCTCACCCCGCGCCGGAACCTCAATCCAGCCGCGCGCCGGCGCAGCATCGCCGCGCTCGCGCTCGTGTTCTTGCTGCTGGGCACGATGATCGTTGCGGCGCTGGCGATTGGCGCCACCGGTCACGTTCGGCTTCCGCGTCTGCTGGCGATGACGCGCGCCCAGGCCGATACCAGCGCGCGGCGACTGACGCTCGCGCCGAGCTTCAGCTCCCGCTACGACAGGGCGGCGAAGGGGACGGTGATCGGGCAGCGTCCCGGCCCTGGAAAACGGGTGCCCGAGGGCGCGACGGTCAGACTCGTGCTCAGCGCCGGGCCGCCCCCGGTGAAAGTCCCCCAGCTCGCCGGGAAGTCGGCGGCCGACGCACAGGCGGCGCTGCAGCGGATCGGCCTGCGAGCCCGCGTCGCCCAAATCGCCGCGCCCGGAGTCCCCGCCGGCACGGTCACCAGCCAGTCCCCCGCTCCGGGGAGCGAACTGGCTGCCTCCAGAAGCGTCGCGCTCGACGTCGCGCGGACGCCGCACTGGCAGCCGCTCACCTCGCTCGCCGGCGGTGACCAGGCGACCGCCGTCCAGTTCCGGGTCCGCGGCACTCGATGGCGGATCGTCTACACGATGGGCTACCGCGGGACGTGCACGTTCATCTTCTTCTGCTCAGGCCCGGGAGCCCAGGTCGACAACCTCGAGACCGGCGCGGCGGTGTCGGGTTTCGGCCTCAGTGACGGCGGCCGGCAGACGCGTGTGTTCGACGCCGGCTCGGGTGAGTACAGGCTGAGGATCTCGCCCGGCTCGGACACGGCGCGCTGGTCGATGTGGGTGGAGGACTACTACTGAGAAGCTGGCTCCTCGAGCTGACTGAGGACGCTCCGGGTGTACGCTCCTGGTGTCCTCGATCGGGAGAGCCGCTGGTAGAAGACATGGGGCTGTTGGCCAACTTGAGTGCCTACGGACGGGTGCTGACCCGGACGCGCTATGACGGCACGCCCGAGCTGGTGGGTCTGCTCGCGCGCCGCCCGGGGATCGCCTTCGGGGTTGGCGCCTATGAGACGGGCCTGCTGGCCAGTGGCCGCGTCGAGGGTCGGCTCAAGGCGCTGGCCTCGATCAAGACCAGCGCGCTGATCGGCTGCCCGTTCTGACTGGATATCGGCTCTGCCGTGGGCAGAGCGCACGGAGTTAGCGAGCAGCAGCTACGCGAGCTCGCCCGCTACCACGAGAGCTCCGCATTTTCAGAGGTCGAGCGGACCGTCCTTGACCTCGCCTCGGCGATGGCCACCGCTCCCGCCGAGATCTCGCCCGAGCTGCTCGTCTCACTGCGCCGGCACTTCGACGAGCGCCAACTGGTCGAGCTGCCCGCAGCGATCGCCTGGGAGAACTATCGCGCCCGCTTCAACCGTGTCTTCGGGGTGGGCCCGGTCGGGTTCTCGGCCGGTGCGGTGTGCGCGCTCCCGCAAGGCTCACCGTAGCCGTGAAGCTCAACCATCAGACTCTCGTTCGCTGGGTGCTGCCGGCCCAGAACCGAGCGGTCAACCCGCTGCTCGGCGCCCTGATCGACCGAGGCCTGGCGCCCCCCACCTATGCGTTGCTCGAGACCGTCGGCCGCCGGACGGGCCGCCGGCGGCGGGTGCCTGTCGCCAACGGCCTCGACGGCAACAGGTTTTGGCTGATCGCCGCGCTCGGCGACCAAGCCGCCTACGTGCACAACCTTCGCGCTCATCCACGGGTCAGAGTCAGGGCCCGTCCCGCCCGGCTACGCGACGGGCTGCGAATGCGCTGGAGGTCGGGCATCGCCCAACCGCTGCCAGACGACGACGCCCGCGCGCGCCACCGCCGGCTCGGACGCGGGCGGCCCGGCTACCGGCTCGACGGCATCCTGCTGCGCGGCCTGGCCACCGGCGACATGCTCACGATCCGCATCGACCTCGACTAGCGCTCGGCTTGACTGCCGCTCCCGGGCTGCGGAGAATGAGCCGAACCCCGAGGGAGGCCGCAATGAGTTCCTATGACTATGTGATCGTCGGCGCCGGCTCGGCCGGCTGCGTGCTGGCAAACCGGCTCAGCGAGGACGAGGACGTGCGCGTCTGCCTGCTCGAGGCGGGCCCTCCGGACGCGATCGACG
>JBPCQU010000043.1:0-5778 GCA_050997795.1 Solirubrobacteraceae bacterium
GCGGCCGTCATCAGCGCTGCGGCCAGCCAGTTGACCCGCCCGGGAACGCGGACCGGCGACTCGGGCACGAACCGCCACGTGCACACGGCGGCGATCAGCGTGACCGCGAGCGGAATCCAGTACAGCCAGTGATAGTCGAGGTGCTCGACGATCAGACCGCCGATCACGACGCCGATCCCGCCCCCGACGCCGAGGATCGAGGAGACGATGCCGATGCTCCCGGCTACGCGCTCGCGGGGGAACTCGTCACGAACGATCCCGAAGGCGAGCGGGAAGATGCCGCCCCCGGCGCCCTGGATCACCCGCCCGACGATCATCAGGCCGATCGACGTCGACAGCGCCGCGAGCAGCGTTCCCGCGGCCAGGATGACCAGCGTCACCAGCAGCAGGCGCTCCTTCCCGTACATGTCGCCGAGCCGGCCGATGATCGAGGTCCCGACCGACGCCGACAGCAGGTAGCCGGTCAGCAGCCACGTGACACCGGTCTCGGAGGTATGCAGGCTGTGCTGGATCGACGGCAGCGCCGGAATCACCGCCGAGCTCAACATCGAATAGGCGAGCCCGGCCAGCGCGACGACCGCGAGGATCAGGTTGGGATGGATCCGCTCGCTTGTCGCGCCTTGCGTTGCCACGGCGACGGACCGTAGCGGGTCCCGGAGGGCTGAAGCTGGCCTGCCAGAATGGCCTGGTTGCCCGAGCACTACCAGCGCCCCGGATGGTTCACGACCAACGTCTTCAACCGGCTCGTCGCCGCGTTGACGCGCGCGGGCGTGAGCGTGTACGGCTCTCGCGTGCTCGAGGTAAGGGGCCGAAAGTCGGGCGAATGGAGGCAGACCCCGGTGAACCTGCTCCGTTTCGACGGCGCCGACTATCTGGTCGCGCCGCGCGGCCACACGCAATGGGTCAAGAACCTGCGTGCCGCCGGTCAAGGGCGGCTGCGCGTCGGCCGGCGGACCCAGCCGTTCACGGCCGTCGAGCTCGCCGATGACGAGAAGCCGCCGCTGCTGCGGGCCTATCTGAGGAAGTGGAAATTCGAGGTCGGCGTGTTCTTCGACGGCGTCCGGCCCGACTCCCCGGATGAGGAGCTGCGCCGGATCGCGCCGGATCATCCGGTGTTCCGGTTGCTGACCGAGAGAGGAGCTCGACCATGAAGATCCGGGCCGCCGTGCTCGAAGAGTTCGCCCAGCCGCTGAAGGTCACCGAGGTCGACCTGGCCGAGCCCCGCGCCGGCGAGGTGCTCGTCCGGCTGCAAGCGTGCGGCGTCTGCCACACCGACCTGTACACCGCCTCCGGCGTCGACCCGTCGGGCTACGCGCCGACCGTCCTCGGCCACGAGGGCGCAGGCGTGGTGGAGCGGATCGGCGAGGGGGTCAGGAGCCTGGCGCCGGGTGACAAGGTCGTGACCCTGTTCTCGCCCCAGTGCCGCGAGTGCGTCCACTGCCTGAGTCCGCACACCAACCTGTGCCTGGCGATCCGAGAGCAGCAGAACCACGGCTACCTCCCGGATGGGACCACCAGGCTGTCGATCGACGGTGAGCCGATGCGTCATTTCATGGGCACGAGCACCTTCGCGCAGTACACGGTGATGCCGGAGATCGCGCTCGCGAAGGTCTCGCCCGAGGCCGAACCCGATCACTCCTGCCTGTTCGCCTGCGGACTCTCGACCGGGCTCGGCGCAGCGATCAACACGGCCGGCGTACGCGCCGGCTCGACCTGTGTGGTGTTCGGAGCCGGGATGGTCGGCCTCGGGGCCGTGGCCGGCTGCCGGCTCCAGGGCGCCGAGCGGATCATCTGCATCGACAAGTCGCCGGATCGGCTCGAGCTGGCGCGTGGTCAGGGCGCCACCGACGCCTGGGTCGCCGGGGCGGACGGCACCGAGACCGTCCAGCGCGTGCTCGACGAGACCGGCGGCTTCGGCGCCGACTACACGTTCGAGGCGACCGGGCTGGTGGCGGTCATGCGTCAGGCCGTCGAAGCGGCCCGGATGGGGTGGGGCCTGTGCACCGTCGCCGGGGTGGCCGGCAAGGGCGAGATGCTCGACATCGTGCCCCGGCTGCTGATCACCGGCAGGCGCGTGTGCGGGTCCTCGTTCGGGGGCGTCAAGGGCCGTGACCAGGTCCCCGAGCTCGTGCAGCTCTATCTCGACGGCGAGCTCGATCTCGACCCGTTCATCTCGCACCGGATCACGCTCGACGACGTCAACCGAGGCTTTGAGCTGATGGAGCGCCAGGACGGGATCCGCAGCGTGATCACGTTCGATTGAGCCCGACCCCCGCGAGGGTTCACGGGGGTCGGGCGGCAACTCACATGTTGGGGCAGTTCTTGGAACTACCGCGGGCGTGAGATCCCGGTGCCGCGGGCCGCGGCATGGCGCTCCTGGCATGAGCTGAGCTACTCGCCGCCGGCGCGCTGGTGGTGGTCGAACTGCTGGTGGTGGCGGTACTCGAGGTCGCGGCATTGGCGATCGCGGCGCCGCCCCCGGTCACCGCGGCGGTGACCGCGAGTGTGGTGAGAAGGGGTTTGATCCGATGGCCCAATTTTGGTTCACCTCCTTTGGTTGGCCTGCGCGGACAGTGGCGCCGGGGTCTCGGAAGTTCGTAGGACGGCGGTAAGAGTTGGGCATGAAGCCAGCGGGACGTCAGCGGCGGCGCGCCTCCCGAGCGAGCGCCGGGTTCTGCCACCCGCCATCGGCTTCGTTGAGGTTCACGCCGGGCGGGACGACCTCGTCGATCCTGTCGAGCACCTCATCAGACAGCGTTACGTCGGCCGCGCTTAGCTGGGACTCGAGTTGCTCCATTGTCCGCGGGCCGATGATCGGCGCAGTCACGGCCGGGTGGCGCATCACGAACCCGAGCGCCATCTCGATCAGCGTGATTCCGGCCTCGTCGGCCAGCTTGGCGAGCGCGTCGGCGGCGTCGAGCTTGCGCTGGTTGCCAGGCTTTGACATGTCGTAGCGGCCCGGGATCCGCTCCGCGCGGTGCGAGGACGGGATCTCGGCGTCCTTGCGGTAGCGACCCGAGAGCCAGCCGCCCGCCAGCGGGCTCCATGGGATCACGCCCATCCCGTATCTCTGGGCCGTCGGCAGCACGTCGCTTTCGATCCCGCGCACGAGCAGCGAGTACGGCGGCTGCTCACACACGAAGCGCTCTCGGCTTCGCTGCTGGGCGACCCACTGCGCTTCGACGATCTGGCTCGCCGGGAAGGTGGAGGATCCGATGTAGCGGACCTTGCCGGCCCTGACCAGATCGGTCAGCGCGCCTAGGGTCTGGTCGATGGCGGTGTCGGCTTCGGGGCGATGGATCTGGTACAGGTCGATCCAGTCGGTCCCGAGCCTGCGCAGGCTGGTGGCGACCTCCTTGACGATCCAGCGCCTGGAGTTGCCGAACTCGTTCGGGTCATCCCCCATGGTGCCGTGGATCTTGGTCGCGAGCACCACGTTGTCGCGCTTGCCGCCGGCGAGCGCCTTGCCGACGATCTCCTCCGACTCTCCGCGCGAATAGACGTCGGCGGTGTCGATGAAGTTGATCCCCGCGTCGAGCGCGCGATCGATGATCCGGACGCACTCGTCGTGGTCCTTGTTGCCCCAATCGCCGAACATCATCGCCCCGAGGCAGAG
This sequence comes from Solirubrobacteraceae bacterium, assembly GCA_050997795.1. Classification (GTDB taxonomy): domain Bacteria; phylum Actinomycetota; class Thermoleophilia; order Solirubrobacterales; family Solirubrobacteraceae; genus Palsa-465. Next base: position 3,617 of record JBPCQU010000043.1, read on the forward strand.
CGGGCTGACCTTCGTCCCGGTGTTTCCTAGTGTGCGGTAGTTCATGACTGCACCGTAGTCGAGCGGTCGCCGCGACCAGACGACGCGGCAGCAGCAGCTGCGACGCCAGTTAGGTTGCGGATTAGGACTGCTCCTTGTAGTAGTCGGCGTTCATCGGGATGTACTTCTGCCACTCCTCGGGCAATTGGTCCTCGGCGAAGCAGGCGTCGACGGGACAGGCCTCAACACAGGCGTCACAATCGATGCACTCCTCAGGATCGATGTACAGCTGTGGTTCGTCGTCAAAGCCTTGCTCATCCTGGGTGGGATGGATGCAGTCCACCGGACAGACCTCAACGCACGACAGATCCTTAGTGCCGATGCACGGTTCGGCGATCACATAAGTCATCTCAGCCTCCCCGCCTCGCTGGCGGCGAGCGAGCAGGTGATCGGTGCCGATGAGGTTGTTGCGGTCATGCCGGAAGTGTCATCCTTCAACTCGACTTGAAGTCAACCACGCGACAACAAAGACGACCGACGGCGCTGCCGTGTTGACGATCGGCGAGGTCGCACACGAGACGGGCATGCGCACCTCACGGATCCGCTACTACGAGTCGATCGGAGTGCTGCCGGCCCCCGAACGCGTGTCCGGAAGGCGACGCTATACGCCCGATGTCGTCCGCCGGCTGGGGATCATCGCCGTAGCCCAGCGCGTCGGTTTCACGCTCGATGAGATCCGCGAGCTTCTGAACACTGACCACGGGACCGCGCACCAGCAGCTGCGACGGCTGGCAGACCGCAAGCTGCCCGACATCGACGAGCTCATCCAGCGAGCGAACGCCGTGCGCCGGTGGCTCGAGATGACCAGCGCCTGCGACTGCGAGTCGCTCGACGTCTGCAGCCTGTTCGACGACCGAGTCCTGAACCTGGACGACCAGACCAAGCCTGCGGGCTCCTGGCGCACGGTCGTCATCGGCCCGACCCGATGACAGCGCCCGCACCGACCGACCGGCTGCAGCGCCGGCCGCCTGCTCGGGAGCGATAAGTTGCGGCGATGAGCTCCTCCCCCGCACACTTCGGCCTCACCGGTCTCGCGACGATGGGCGCGAACCTGGCCCGCAACGTCGCCCATCACGAGATCCCGGTCGCGGTCCACAACCGCACGGCGAGCCGCACGAAGGCGTTCCTCGACGAGCACGGCTCCGAGGGACCCATTAGCGGCCATGAATCGATGCGAGATTGGGTGGACGCGCTGGCCCGGCCGCGCGTGCTGATGAGCATGGTCAAGGCCGGTGAGGCGACCGACGCGGTGATCGACGAGCTCGTCCCACGCCTGGACCGCGGCGACATCGTGATCGACGGCGGCAACGCGAACTTCCGCGACACGCAGCGACGCCACGCGGCTCTCGCGCAGCAGGGAATCCACTTTCTCGGTGTCGGCGTCTCGGGCGGCGAGGAGGGCGCGCTGGAGGGACCGAGCATCATGCCCGGCGGAGCCCGCGAGCCCTACGACGAGCACGTCAAGCCGATCTTCGAGGCGATCGCCGCGCAGGTGGACGGAACCCCCTGCTGCACCTACGTCGGCCCCGACGGCGCCGGGCACTACGTGAAGATGGTCCACAACGGGATCGAGTACGCCGACATGCAGCTGATCGCGGAAAGCTACGACCTGCTCCGCAACGGCGCCGGCTTGGAGGTTGCCGAGATCGCCGACCGCTTCAGGGCCTGGAACGAGTCAGAGCTCGAGTCGTTTCTGATCGAGATCGCCGTGCGCGTGCTGTCGAAGATCGACCAGGCGACCGGCGAGCCACTCGTCGACGTGATCCTCGACGCCGCCGAGCAGAAGGGCACCGGGCGCTGGACGGCCCAGAACGCGCTCGAGCTCGGGGTCCCGCTGACCGGTATCACCGAGGCCGTGTTCGCGCGGACGCTGAGTGCGCTCAAGGATGAGCGGAGCGCCGCCTCGGACCGGCTCGCCGGACCGAACGCGAGCGGACTGAGCGCGAGCGGATCGGGCGACGAGTCGCTGATCGCCGACCTCGAGCACGCCCTCTATGCCTCGAAGATCGTCTCCTACGCGCAGGGCTTCGCCCAGATGGCCGCCGCGGCCGACGCCGAGGGATGGAAGATCGACCTCGGCTCGATGGCGACGATCTGGCGGGGCGGCTGCATCATCCGCGCCC
>JBPCQU010000205.1:0-5559 GCA_050997795.1 Solirubrobacteraceae bacterium
GTTCGCCAACCCCAGGTTCTGCTTGCCGTGCTCGCGCAGCACCTGGTCCACCAGCGCGAGGCCGCCCGCGAACAGCGGCGCGGCTGCGCTCGTGCCGCCGACCGGAACCCACGGATTGGCGTTCTGGGCATTGAGGCAGTCGCCCGCGGCGGTGCAGTAGATGTCGTAGCCGGGTAGCACGTCGGCGAGCATCGAGACGTCCGGGACCGCGCGGCGATCGCGCGAGACGAAGCCCTTCTGGTAGGAGGGGCGCAAAAACAGGCCGCTGATCCCCCCGCCGCCCGCCGAGGGGTCATACGGAGCGTCGTTCCAGACCGGCTGGGACTGGATCTGGTTGGCGCTGCCCAGCGTCACGTTGGTCCCCCCGACGCCGGTCACAAACGGCGACGAGGCGGGGTAGCTGACCGCGAGCGCGTCGAGCGGCCCGGTCTTGACTACGCACGCCGACGATCCCGCGTCCCCGCTCGAGGCCAGGACCGAGATCCCGCTGGCCGCCGCCAGCGCCAGCGCCCCTTCCGCGGCGCGCACCCCGCCGCGTCCGATCGCGAACTGCAGCGCCGGCTCACAGGTGCCCAGCGAGGCCGAGATCACCTCCGGGACGCGGCCCCGGTTCTGTAGCGGCGCCGTCAGCGAGATCAGCACGTCGGCGGCGCGGGCGCGGGACTCGTAGACGTCGACCGCCTTCAGCCCCGGCGCCGCGGCGTCGAGCACCTCGAGATCGAGCGTCGTCTCGCCGCCCGGCGCCAGCGGGCGCTTGAGTCCCACTCCGTAGGCGTTGATCGCCGGCACGCCGAAGCCGAAGCAGCCCGCGAACGAACGCAGGTCGGAGTAGTGAAAGCCGTCGATCTCGATCAGCGCAACCCGCTCGCCCTGACCCAGCACCTGCGCGTCGTGCAGCGGTGAGTAGTCGTAGGCAGTCAGGTACTGGTTGGGAGTGAAGCCGCGCTGCGCGAGCGCGCCGTCGCAGCCGCTCGCCGCCCCGGTCCGCTGGTCGTAGCCGGACGGCACGCTGTCGGTCCCGAACCGACCAGCGGTGTGAGCGAAGTGAGACGAGCCCGCGACGATCAACGCCGAGCCCCCGAACACGGGCCGCGTGTCGAGGCCGACCACGCCGGTCACCATCCGACGCAATGCCGGTGGGACACGAGCCGGGCTCGTCGGAGCGACGAAGCGAGTCGCGCGGGCGCCCTCGTAGCGGGCCAGCGAGGTCCCGAACAGACGCTGGGCGAGGGCCACGGTCATGGTCGCGTCGGCGAACAGCCCGGTCGCGTCTATCCGCACCTTGCTCGCGCCCGCCCGGGCCAGATACCTCAACACCCCCGCGCGCTCGGCCGACGAAGCGCCGAAGCGCCGCGCCAGCGTGGCGATCGGCTGGTATTGGCCGTACTGAGCCGACCCGGCCGTGGTGACGGCGGTGGCGAAGCGCTCGAGCCCAGCCAGGTCGGCGTCGAGGGGAAATACGAGCTGGAGGCGCTGCGCCGCCGGCGCCGAACCGAGCCGCGCCACCTGGGCCTGCACGCCGGCGCCGAACGCTGCCGGCGCCAACAGCCCGAGCGCCGCGACAGCGCACGCGAACGCGATCCGTCCTCTACCCCAGCACCTCGTACTCAAGACCGCTACTCCTGTCGCTCGGCGTCATTGGCCCCCTCTCCCGCCGGGATCGTTGCACACCGGGGTCGGATGCTCGCCGATCGAGCCGGAGAGGGTCCGCGAAGGGACTACCCGGGGCTACGGGCGACCGCGTACCCGGGGCTACGGGCGACCGCGCCGCTCCGTGAGGCTGAGCTCGATCCGTCTCAGATCGGCGTGACGAACGAGCTCGCCGCCGCGGATGTAGGGAACGATCTCGGCCCGCAGCTCGCTTCGCAGCGCCTCGAGACGCTCCACCTCGGCGCCGAGCTCGCGGGCGCGCTGCTCGAGCGCGGCGACCTTGCGCGACATTGAGCGCAGCTGCTCCTCGAGCTCGAACACGCGCTCGACCCCGGCCAGATTCATCCCCAGCTCGGCGGTCATCTCCTGGATGCGCCGCAGCCGGTCCACGTCCTTGCGCGAGTAGAGGCGCGTGCCCTTGGGCGAGCGCTTGGGCTCGATCAGGCCGCGCGCCTCGTACATCCGCAGCGTCTGCGGGTGCATCTCGGCGAGCTCGGCGGCCACGGAGATCATAAAAACTCCGCGACCGTCAGACACCTCGACCCGAGCCGTGGTGCGCGTTCGCCGGACGCCCATCAGCCCGCCCCCGCGAACAGCCGCGCGCGCGGATCGCCGTTCATCACCTGCGAGAGCTTGTCAACCGCCTCGGACTGCTCGGGCGAGAGCGAGGCGGGCACGTCGATCACGAACCGGTAACGGATGTCACCGTGGCCCTTGCCACCCAGTCGCTGTGGCCCCTCGCCGCGCAGCCGTTGAACCGTGCCGTGCTTGGTTCCGGCCGGGACGCGAAGGCGCTTTGATCCGTTCAGCGTCGGGACCTCTATGACCGCGCCTTGGAGCGCCTCGGGAATCGTCAGCGGCACCTCGACCTCGAGGTTGTCGCCGCTGCGCTTGAAGACCGAGGAGTCGGCCACACGTGTGATCACATACAGGTCACCGGGGCCGCCGTCGCCGGAGGCGCCCGCTGCGCGAGGGCCGGGCTCGCCCTTGCCCGGGAGCCGGATCCGGCTGCCGTCGCGTACTCCGGCGGGGACGTTGACCCGCATCCGGCGGACCGAGCGCTGGGCGCCGCTGCCACCGCAGGTGGGGCACGGATCCTCGATCACCGTGCCCGAGCCGTGGCAGTTCGAGCACGGCTGCGACATCGAGAAGATGCCCTGGCTCTGTGACTCGAGCCCACGGCCGTTGCAGACCGGGCAGACCTTGGGCACGGTGCCGGGCTTCGCGCCGGTGCCGTGGCAGGTGGGGCAAGGCTGCGAGGTCGGCACCGCAAGCGGAACCTGGGCGCCGTGGACGGCCTGATCGAACGTCAAGGACACCTCGGTCTCGAGGTCGCGTCCACGGCTGGCGCCTGACGCCCACCCGCCCTGGCCGCCGCGCACCCCGCCCTGGCCTCGGCTGCCCGCCCGGCCGAACAGGTCAGAGAGGATGTCGCCCACGCCGCCGAACGAGCTCGGATCGAAGCCGCCCGCGGCGAAGCCCCCGAACGGGCCGGTGCCGCGGTCATACGCCTTGCGCTTGTCGGCGTCGGAAAGGACGTCGTGAGCCTGGGAGATCTGCTTGAAGCGCTCCTCGGCCTGCTTGTCGCCCAGGTTGCGGTAGGGGTGGTATTGACGCGCGAGCTTGCGGTAGGCATTCTTGATCTCCTCGTCGGTGGCATTCTTGCCGACCCCGAGGACTTTGTAGTAGTCGGTCCTGTCAGCCACTGTCGCTCACTCCCTAACCCGCGACGACCACGCGCGCCGGGCGCAGGACGCTCTCGCCCCGCCGGTAGCCGCGCTGGTAGACCTCGACGACCGTCCCAGGATCGGCACCTTCGAACGGCTGCTGGGCGACGGCCTCGTGGTACTGGGGGTCAAACTGCTCGCCGTGCGGGGAATAGGGCTCGATCCCAGCCCGCCCGAGCGCCGCTAGCACGTCGGAGTGCACGTGCTTGATGCCTGACACGAGTGACCCGTCGTCGCCCGCGCCGTCACCGCTCGCGGTCGCATGCGCGAGCGCGCGGTCGAGGTCGTCGATCGCCGGGAGCAGGTCGAGAGCCAGCTTGACCGCGCCGCGCTCCTGCGCAGCCGCTGCCTCCCTGACCGCCCGCCTGCGGTAGTTCTCGAACTCCGCCCGCGTGCGCTGCGCCAGGTCGAGGTACTCGTCCGCCCTCTGAGCCTTCTCCGTCAAGGCGGCAAGGTCAACCGAGTCAACCGCCTCGGCGTCGGGCTCCCACTCTTCCTCAGCCGGAGCGTCGACGGGGGAAGGCCCCTCCTCGACACCAACCTCCGGGGTCACATCCCCGTCAGGGGCCGGTCGCATAGCGCTTCCGGCGAGTGACGGGGATGGGTCCCCGGAGCAAGCGCCGGGCGAGGGCGCCTTGGTACGCGGATCACGAGTCATCTACTTGCCCTCGTCGACAACTTCAGCGTCAACCACGTCCTCTTCGGCCCCGGCGCCGTTGCCCGAAGCCGATGCGCCGTCGGTCGACCCGTCGCCCGAGGACGCCGCCTGCTCCTGGGCGCGCTGGTACATCGCCTCGGAGACCTTGTGGAAGGCCGACTGCAGGGCGTCGGTCCTGGCGGTGATCTCGGCGGTGTCCTCGCTGGTGAGGACGTCGCGGACCGCCTTGATCGCGGACTCGATCTCCTCCTTAGAGCTCGAATCAACGGTCTCCCCGAGCTCACCCAATTGACGCTCGGCCTGGTAGGCGGCGTTCTCGCCGTTGTTGCGCGCCTCGGCCAGCTCGCGCAGGCGCTTGTCATCCTCGGCGTGAGACTCGGCGTCGGAGACCATCCGCTTGATCTCCTCGTCGGAGAGCCCGGAGCCGGACCTGATCTCGATCTTCTGCTCCTTTTGCGTGCCGAGGTCCTTGGCCGACACGTTGAGGATCCCGTTGGCGTCGATGTCGAACGCGACCTCGATCTGCGGGATGCCTCTGGGGGCCGGCGGGATGCCGGTGAGCTGGAACTTGCCCAGCGACTTGTTGTACGTAGCCATCTCGTGCTCGCCCTGCAGGACGTGGATCTCGACGCTCGGCTGGTTGTCCTCGGCGGTCGAGAACACCTCTGACTTGCGGGTTGGGATCGTCGTGTTGCGCTCGATCAGCTTGGTCATCACGCCGCCCTTGGTCTCGATGCCGAGGGTCAGCGGCGTGACGTCGAGCAACAGGACGTCCTTGACGTCGCCGGCCAGTACGCCGGCCTGGATCGCGGCGCCGACGGCGACGACCTCATCGGGGTTCACGCCCCGGTGGGGTTCCTTGCCGGTCAGCTCCTTGACCTTCTCCTGCACGGCGGGCATGCGAGTCATGCCGCCGACGAGTACGACGTGGTCGATCGTCGCGGCGCCCTTCTCCTTGGCGTCGTCGAGCGCCTGGCGGACCGGGGCGATCGTGCGGTCGAGCAGGCTCGCTGTGAGCTCGCCCAGCTTCGCCCGCGTCAGACGCGTGTCGAGGTGCTTGGGGCCGCTGGAGTCAGCGGTGATGAAGGGGAGGTTGATCTGCGTCTCCTGGGTGGTCGAGAGCTCGATCTTGGCCTTCTCGGCCGCCTCGTAGAGACGCTGCAGCGCCATCGGGTCGGCACTGAGGTCGATGCCCTGGGACTTCTTGAACTCGGCCACCAGCCAGTCGACCAGCGCCTTGTCGAAGTTGTCACCGCCGAGGTGGTTGTCACCGGCGGTCGCCTTGACCTCGAACACGCCGTCGCCGATCTCGAGCACCGAGACGTCAAACGTGCCGCCGCCGAGGTCGAAGATCAGGATCGTCTGGTCGGCCTCCTTGTCGAGCCCGTAGGCCAGCGACGCCGCCGTTGGCTCGTTGATGATCCGCTTGACGTCGAGCCCGGCGACCTTGCCGGCGTCCTTGGTCGCCTGGCGCTGGTCGTCGTTGAAGTACGCAGGGACGGTGATGACCGCGCTATCGACCGT
>JBPCQU010000002.1:0-4243 GCA_050997795.1 Solirubrobacteraceae bacterium
GGCCTGCGGCAAATCCCACGTCCACAATCTCGAGCCCGAGGATCTCGTCGCGCTCACGATCGAAGCTGCCGCGATGGCGCACGTTCCGCTGGCGGGCACCCACTGGATTCCGGGCCTGGTCTAGGCCGAAGTTCCCCCTGGTGACGTAGCCGAATCCGGCTTGTTCCTTGGGTTTCCGGGGGGTTTGGGGTGTTCGGGTCGTGTCTACCGAACGCCGAAGACCGGGGCGTGCTCGGCGAGTTCAAGCGCTTCGGCGTGGAGCGGGGTCGGCTGGGTGAGCTTCTCGAAGGTGGCGGTGTGGCCGTGCAGGCGGGTGGTGTTCCGCGTCTGTGTCGCGAGCTCAGCGAGGAGCGTGCGGTAGCTGTGGACGGGCTGTCCGGCCGTGGTCCGTTTCGTTTGCGCCTTCTGCTGCGCGGCGGGGGAGCGGACGGCTTTCGCGACCGGGTCCGGGCTGGCCGGCCGGTGCTCGTCGGTGAACAACAGCGGTTTCCACGCGGCTTTAAGGTGCCAGGTGAGGTAGTAGGCGAGCATGCAGATCAGGACGTGCGCTCGGACCCGGGTTTCGAGGTGGTGGTGGATCGGGCGGATCTGCAGGTCAGGGCCTTTCAGTGACCCGAACGCCCTTTCGGCTTGTTCGAGGTTCTTGTAGGCGCGCACGACATCCCCGGCCGGTAGATCGGTGAGGCTGGTGCGCAGGATGTAGAAACCGTCCAGCGCCGCTTCCTCAGCGATCCCGCGGGTGTCGCGGGCATAGGTGAACGACATGTCGGTGATCTCGATCTGGAAGTGCTTTTTCATCCGGTAGCGCTTCAGGGCGGGCCCGACCGCCAGCCCGATCTGGGCGGCGCCAAGCAGCGTCCCGCGGTCCACGCGCGCCTTGATCAGCGCGAGATCGGTCTCGGTCGCGGCGAGCAGCTCTGAGCGTTTGCGGGCGCGCTGAGCGCCGACCAGCGGGTTGCGGCACACGACCAGCCGCTCACCGGGAAACTCGCCCGGGTCGGTGATCTCCCCGAGGTTCTGCTCGTCGAATAAGGATGGCTGAAACACGCCGGATCTGGCGAGTTTCTTGATCGTGGGGGCCTTGAGCGCGGTGATCCAGTCCACCCCATCGGTCTGGGAGAGCAGCTCGATGTTGGCCTTGGTGACCATCCCACGATCCGCGACCACGATCACCCGCGACAGGTTAAACCGGTCCTTGAGCTTGCTGATCTGCGACGGCAGGGTCGCGTCGTCGTGCAGCTCGCCGGTGAACACCTCGACCGCGACCGGCCGCCCATCCCGGTCGCACAACAACCCGTAGATGATCTGCGGCAGCCCGAGCTTCCCATCGCGCGAGTACCCCAACTTCCCAAGCGGACACGTCCTGCCCTCGAAGTAACTAGACGACACGTCATAGAGCACCATCTCACCGTCAGTGAGGTGACGGGCGGCGAGGCGATCCTCGACCGCGTTCTGGCGCTTGAGCAGCCAATCCATCGCGAGGTAAAGGTCATCCTCATCCGCGCCCTCCACCCCCAGCTCACTGGCAAGCGTCGACTGCCCCAGTGAGCGGACCATCCCGAGCTTCGACCCCGGGCAGATCACCCGCCCAACGATCATCGCCATGCACAGATCCCGCTCCCGGGACCTGGAGCGGTCCAACAGCTTGGAGAGGTCAAGCCGGCGGGCCATCGCCAGCGCGGCGTTGACATGACCGGCGGGGAGTGACCGCTCAATCTCAAACGCGTCCTCGGCATTCACGAGCGTCTCGCCGCCCAGCACCCGCCCGATCGCGTCGATCGCCTCCGCCGGCAGATGCGACAGGTTCGCGAGCGTCTCCTTCTTGACCTTCCCGTCCTGACGGTAGGAGCGGCGTAGCAGGACCGCCTTGTACTCGTTCTCCCCGGACCGGCGTGTAGTCGTGCTCACATGCATCGCACCAGTCTGTCGAGCAGGACGGCCCATATCTGGACAGTACCGCACATCACGGCCAAATAGTAGTGGGTACATAAGAGGATCACAAAAAAGCCGGAATCCCCGACCAACACAGGGATTCCGGCCTCTACCCAGCCTGACTACAGGGGGAACTTCGGGTTAGTGGTGGCAGGAGCGAGGGCCCAAATGCCTGGCTCGATATGGAGACCGTTACCTGCAGTGTCGGAGATTTGATCCATGTAGGTGACGCCGGTCATGGCGATATCGCCCTGGAGAGACCGCGGTTCGGAATCGTCCCCGGGATCGGAGTGAAGCTGAGCGTCTCGTGAGTGAAGCTGAGCAACAAGATGTGGTCAGAGCCCTGCGAGTTCGGGCGCCAGATCGCGTTAAACCCGGTGCCGACCCAGGTACCTATGAGCGCCTCGAGCGGATCAGGCGGTGCCGGGAGCGTCGGTTCGGACGGCTGCGGCGGTGGCTGCGGCTGTGGCTGCGGCCATGGCGGCGACTTAAAGACGAAGTTCTGGTCGAGCGCTGCGATCGGCATTGAATCGCGGGAGTCTCGCAAGTGGTATGAGGCGCTGATCTGGCGGCCCCAGCCTCCATGAGGGGGCCCTTTCGTCATCGACAACCAGAACACGGCGATCGCACCACACGAACGCCATCAGCACCTATACCGACGGCCCCGGACAGAAACACGGCCCGCCACCCGGTTGGTTAGTCCGGGACTGGGCGGGCCGTTGGTTCTGGTTCGACGATTGGGAGTTGTACCCCATCACCCACACGGATATCCGCAACGACCTCAGCCGTAACCGCCGAACGTCGCCTGGCAGACAACCCTTGACGGACATCGGCGTCGCAACACACTGCCGTGGGCCCGCTTTGGAGAGAGATCTGCCGACCGATACCAACTGAAACTCGCTACGGCGTCGTCCCAGCCCGGCGCGCGGCCTGGTGGCGGCGGTCGAGCACGTCGGCGATGTCATCGAGCCGCTCGTGCCGAGGCGCGGCATACCGGGCGGTAGTGCGCAGGTCGACATGCCCAAGCCGGACGGAGACCTCGTGCACCGAGACGCCAGCCTCGAGGCAGTGGGTGGCCCAGTAGGCGCGCAGCGCATGCGGAGGCGCCAAACGATCGGGGACGCCGGCAGCCAGGCAGTAGCGGTGCACGAGCCGGTAGACCGCCTCGGCCGACAGCGCGACCGGGTCCTGGTGGGCGTGGCGGCCCAGGCGGACGAACAGCGGGTCCTCGTCACGCAGCCCCACGCCGCGCGCGAGCGGGTGCACCTTGACCCACGCGTCGATCGCCTGCTGGACCGCCCCGGGGACCGGGACCTCGCGCTCACGGCCCCCTTTGCCGCGCACGAACAGCCGGAAGTGCCGGGCGTTTGACCGCGGCCGGCGGAGATCCTGGGCACGCAGACCACGCAGCTCGGCGGAGCGCAGCCCGCAGTCACCCAGGACGCGCAACAGCGCATAATCGCGCTTGCCGGCTAGCGACCGGCGGTCCGGGACGCGCAGCAGGTTGGCGTAGTCGGTGTCGGTCAGCGTCTCGGGCGGCCCGGGCTCGTGACGCGGAGCGTGCACATCGACGATCGCGTCCTCGCGACCGAGCTGGCGGGCGAGCGCGCGCACCATAGATACATACACGCGTGCGGTCGCCTGCGCCGCCGGTTGTCCTCCCCTCCCCCCGCTCGTCGCCAGATACCGCCCATACGCGGCGATCACATCGGCGTCGAGATCGCCGATCACCGGCGGACGGCCCAGCTGTTCCCGCAGCCAGAAGCCAAACGCGCGGTAGATCGCCGCGTACTGACGCCGCGTCCCCGCGGTCGCGGCCCGGGCAGCGATCCGATCCGCCTCGCCGAACAGGTTGCGATCCACCAGCATCGTCTCGCCCGCGACTGCATCGATCGCGACCGCCTCGAGGATCTCGACAGCGTTGACGAGCTCCTCCCCGGCGGCCAGCTCGAGCTGCCGCCCAGTCACGATCGGCGCCTATCCCTGAAAGCAGCCATCTCGGGTCAGATTAAACGCGAGGGCGGATGGGCCACCCGCCAGCGTCTACCGTTGAGGCGAGAGCTTCTCGGGTCCGTAAAACGGAGTTTTCAGACCCAACGCCTTCAACGGATCAGGGAACTGCCTTTCCCTCCGGTATCAACCGTCGCCGGCCCCAGGGGGCTCGAGGCGACAGGTAGAGAAATCGGCACAAGAAGGCCGGTATGAAGCGCTTCAATTGACTTCCGGTCCTCCTCTTACTGCTCCCCGGCGGTAGATCTGACTGGGAGACCCGCATCGACGCCGCCTCCTCGGAGAGGCCTCGCGAACGGTG
>JBPCQU010000114.1:0-3420 GCA_050997795.1 Solirubrobacteraceae bacterium
CATAGCCCTGGGTCACAACCGTGTCGTTCACCGGACCTGCTCGGCACTGATGCCAGGTGGAGGGGTCTTCCGACGATGAGCTGCCGGGAAGTGCGTGACCGCCGACGTCGGCCACCAGCCCGCACAGGCCCGAAGGGGAATCACCGGAGAAGTGAAGCGTCCACGTCCCCCGCACCCAGCCGTTGGCCTGCCAGAGCCCGTCCGGCGCGGACAATGAGGGCGCCACCGTTTCGTGTACGGCCAGGGTGATCTGCGTGACGTAGATGTCACCATTGCCGGCGGACACCTTGCAGGTGCTCCGCACGCACACGAGCAGGATGCCGAAGTAGCTGGAGGTAAACGGACCGACCAGCGCACCCCTTTCGCCTGGGGTGATGTTCGAGCTCCCCCCCGACCAGTAGAAGTCACCGCCGTACTGGCCCTGCTGGCCGGCGTTGACGTAGTCTGACGAGAGGCTCCCGTTTGGGACGCCGGCGCCAACGATGATCAGGCCTCCGGGGGCGGCCGCCTGCCAGATCGCGCCCTGGCCCTGCTTGTACGAGGCGCCCAACGCGTCCAGCGCGATCGCCCCCCCGGGGCATGTGTCGATCGTGGTCATCCCGTAGGCCGACGATGGGGTGAACACGTGGTTGGGGTACGCGCCGCACGCCATCACTGACTCATCGGCGGGCGCAGACCGAGGGAAGCTCAGCCCCAGCGACACGACCAGCGAAACGAGCCCGATCGCAGCGGCCCGGGCGCCCGTCCGTCTTGTCCCGCGCGGTTCACTGTGCATGCTCAAGCCTGGCTCACGGCTGGGGGCAGATGACGGCGACATTCACCGCTGTCTGAGGCGCCGAGAGCAGCACTTTCGCCCCCACGTAGGGGCCATTCCTGGTTCCGTTGGTGTAGATCTCGGCAGTTGCGTAAGAAGCGCCAGTAGGATTTGAGCTAGCCGTAGTGGCGAGCGCGAAGCACGATGCTGGGATCGGCCGGCCCCAGCTCACCAGACCACCCGGGTAAGCGATCCCCGGCTGGTCGTCCCAGCCCACCAGGTGCGCGCGAGGCCGCGAAGCGCTGATTTCTCCGCCGGTGTCAACTCTCGCCCAGTCACGCACGTACCCAGCGATCGAATTGCGGTCGAGTTTGATCGGGCTGACCGAGTGGTTCTTGAGCTGCCGGTTGCCAACGCTGCCCGCAGGCAGGTTGACCGCTGCGTAGCTCGTGCCCCCAAGCGCAACGAACAGGGCGATGTAGGCGATCACGTTGCTGCGGGCGTGGGCGAAGAGTCGGTTCACGTGCGCTCTCTTTCGGTTGTCATCCGTCGGGTGAGCTGCCCGGCGCAAGCGCACCGTTGGCTCCGAGGGCCGGTTGGGTGCCGGAGTCCGACGTGTGGTCACCGCTGGAGACGGTGGCGGTTGGCTGGGGCGACGGTGAAGGCGATCCAGATGGGCTCGCGCTGGAGCCACCGCCGGACGGTGATGGTGAGCTCGTGTAGCCGACGCGCTGTACGTTCCCGGTGCGCGTTTCGGCGCGGCGTGGCCGGTTCGCTGTGGATTGTTCTGAGCGTGGCCCGCTCCGCACGCGGCGGCTCGCCGAGGGCCGCCGGTTCGCCGAACGTTGGGAACCGGCAGAACGCCGCCTGGCGCGATCTGACGCCGCGCTCTGCTGGTGATGCTCCCGCTTCAGCGCCGCGACACCGCTTCCACGCGCGAGCTGGGAGGTAGCCGAGCGCGACCCGGGGGATGGCCGGGCGGCGCGAGCCGCGAACAGCCCCCTGGCTTCAGGCTTACGGGTCCCGGTCACCCCGAGCACCAGGACCAGCCCGACCACGAGCCCAGCTCCCGCCAATCCGAGCATCGAAATCGTCAACCGTCGGCGCCCTGTGCCCGCGCGCGCCCGCGCGCGCCAGACTCTCGGACGCAGCGGCGCGCTCTCCTCTGGCCCGGACGGATCGCGCGCGTCACGGCCAGCCGCCGGCACTTGCAAGGCGTTCTGGATCGAGGCGGAGCCCTCGCCCCAGAAGTCGTCGGCCGTAGGGGGACGGTCGGCGCTGTCAGCGTGTTCGCCGATCCGCTCCTCCGCCGAGGGACCGAAGGGGATTAGCTCCTCGCGAGGCCCGAGCCAGTCACGAGGAAATCGCACGACGTTGGCGTCCCCCAGCCCCCTGCTGCCGTCCTCTTTGGTTTGCCGATCGTCGGTTTCCACGACGTTTGCAGACCTTTTCTCGTGATTTGAAGCCGATCCGTCGTCCGGTCGCGCTAGTATACCTCTGAATTAGTTCCAGTTTGTCTCAATTAGAAACAATCCTGATGAGTAATACCGATCCCGAGGAGTATCTGACCGTCGCTGAGGTCGCCGAGACGCTCAAGCTCAACCAGCAAACGGTCCGCAATTGGATCGACCAAGGCTCGCTGCCGGCGCTTCGCGTCGGCCGGCGGGTGCGGATCAAACGCTCTGACTTCGAGCGGATCCTCGACGAGAGCTACAGCGGGGGCACCTCGTCAACCCGCACCGGCGCGCCGAGCGCCGACGACTTCTGGGGCGGAGAGCCGGTTGGCCAGATCGAACCGGGCCGCCCGCGTGGGGCCAACGGCTCCGAGCCGGCCGGCGCCTACGATGAGCCGACGGCCAGCACCGACCAATGAGCTTCAGCGACGAGCTGGACCGTCAGCGGGCGCAGATCATGCGGGCGGTTCGCCACGCCAGCGACGGCTGGGCCGAGGCGATGCGCGCGCACAAGCTGGCGCCGCCGGATGCCGGGTTCGCGCGGCGGCTCCGCGTTCTCTCCGAGGCTGCCGCCGACGAGCAGGTCGCGTGGGAGCACGCCCACGCTGCGGGGCTCTTGTGGCGCCCGGTCCCCGGAGCCGAGAACGCGGCGCCGCCGTACGAGCTGCGGCCCGACACGGGCCGCCGGGGACCGGCCGAGCGTTGGGAGCGCTTCGACGCAGCGGTCGTGGGGCTCAACCGCGCGATCACCGGGTCAGACGCGGCGAAGGTCGCTGACGCGTTTGGCGAGATGGCTTCGGCGGCCGGCGCCCTCGCCGAAGCTGTCGCCGATCAGGATCAGGCGGCCGAGCCTTCCCGCGCCCGGGGGGTTGCGTAAGAGCTACGAAACGTTTACTGGAGCTGAAGCCCGGACTGTCAACCTGCGCGGCGAAGCGACTCCAAAGGAGAGTGACGATGCCGCAGATCATCGTGACGGCGGACAAGCCGGTTGAGGGCGACGAGCGCCCCGTCATGTTCAGCGAGCGGGTGAACGTTCGCGACTTCGAGTCAGGCCACTTCCAGTCACAGCTGGTCGAGCGTCTCGGCTGGGCGGTCCGCGCCCTCGGGTGAGCGGGTGGCCGCCGCTGCCTGGTCCTCAGCGCCGCTCGGCGAGCGTCGTCATCACCGCCTCATAGACGCCGGCGCCGTAGCCCTCCGAAGCCACGCGCACTC
>JBPCQU010000121.1:0-3180 GCA_050997795.1 Solirubrobacteraceae bacterium
AGCGACACGTAGAGGTAGTCGATCAGCCGCGGGCGCCAACCGACCGGCTCGATTCGGTCGTCGTCCATCTGGGGGAAGAGGAAGTCGGGCGCGCCATCGTGTCCCGCGGCGCGCACGCCTGGACCTCCGCGATCGGTCTCCCAGTACCACAAGCCGAAGATGAGGACGTTGGTGAGCCAGATCAGCGCTCCAGCGATGATCAGCTGTCGGCCGTTGGCGGGGCTGTGTCGCAGGAGCTCTTGCACCAGCAGCCCGAGCGAGATGATGTTGGCCGCGCTGACCACGGCCGTCAGGCTCAGGGCCAAGCGCCGCCGGACGCGGTGCTCGTGCTCGAGCTCACTGGGCGTAGCCAGCGCGAGGCCGACCAGCAGCGCCGCTTCGAGCGCCGGGAGCAGCCAGGCTGGCCCGGCCGTCACTCGAGTGGGGAGCAACAGCTGCAGGGCGATCGCCAGCAGCACCGTGGCCGCGGCCGGCCAGAACGGCTCGGCTCGGCCCGGAGGCGGGTACGGCCGGCCAGGCGGGAGCGTCCCGGCCGCGTCGTGGTCCGTTTGCGTCATCGCCTCACCGGTCATCGTGTCACCGGGTCTGGTCGGAGTCTTGCGGCGCCGGCCTCGTCAACGTGCTCGACAGCATGGCTCGGGCGCGGTCGCGTGACTGTGGGTCCTCTGCTCCGGCCAGCCCGATCGCCACGCCGGCGAGAAAGGTTGCGACCGGCGCGGCCGGCCGGACCGCTCCCTGCGCGACCTCTTTGGCCAGGTCGAGCACCCAGGTGACCGTTTCGCGGTCTCCGACCCAGCGTGCGTCTGGGGGAAGCTCGAGCGCCGCGGTGGCCTGCGCGGCCCAGTCGTAGAGCGTCGTGTCCATCGGGATCCTCCTTGGTCGATCGAGCGTCAAGCATGGCGGGTGTGCCGGTCCATCTACCATCTCATCCGATGAGCGAGGCAGCCGGGATCGTTCTGGCGGGGGGGCGATCTTCTCGCATGGGCTCGTCCAAGGCGGCTCTGGAGTGGCACGGCTCGACGATGCTGCGCCGGGTCACGGGGATCATCGCCCGGTCGCTCGACGGACCCGTGGTGGTGGTGCGCGCCCCAGGCCAGGAGCTGCCACAGCTCGCTGCCGGCGTCGAAGTGGTGGACGATGCGCGGGAGGGCCGCGGACCGCTGCAGGGGCTCGCCACCGGCCTGGCGGCGGTCGGCGACCGAGCCCCGATGGCCTACGTCTCATCGACCGACCTGCCGCTTCTGCATCCCGCGTTCGTGCAGCACGTGGTCGGCTCGGTGCATGACCAGGTCGACGTCGCCTTGCCCGAGGTCGGGGGCTACCGGCAGCCGCTGGCGGCCGCCTACCGAACCTCGGTGGTCGCGATCGTCCAGGAGCTGATCGACGCCGACCGGCTGCGGCCCGCGTTCCTGTTCGAGCGCTGCCGGGTGCTGGCGCTGGGCGAGCAGGAGCTGCTGCGCGATCGGGCCCTGGCCCGAGTGGACCCGTCGCTGGAGTCGGTCAGCAACCTCAACCAGCCCCTCGACTATGAGCGCGCGCACGCGCGGCCGGCGCCCCAGGTCATGGTGCAGCGGTTCGGGACGCTGGCGGCTCGGTCGGGTGTTCGCCGCGAGACGGTGGGGGCGTGGACGCTCGGTGAAGCCGCCGCGGCCGTCGGGCTGGGGCTCGACGAGCACATCGTCGCGGCGCTCAACGGCGACCAGATCACCCGCGACGCGGAGCTGCCGCTGGCGGCCGGGGACACGGTTGGGTTCATGGTCGCCGACGCGGGCGGCTAGCCCGAGCGCCCGATCGCTGGGCGATCTCGGCAGCGCACGCGGGTGGGCTACGCTGAAGATGTGAGACGGCCTCCACCCGGCGGCTATTTCGGTAAAGCGCTGATCGTCGATCTCGACTCGGCGGTGGCTGAGGCGAGGCCGCTGCAGGAGCGCGTGCTGCGGTCGTTCATCGGCGGTGCCGGCCTCGGGGCGTGGCTGATGCACGAGCACTGCCCGCCGCGGATCGATCCGCTCGATCCCGATGCGCCGCTGGCGTTCGTGTTCTCGCCGCTGGTGGGGACGCCGCTGACGACGAGCGCGAAGTTCGCCGTGGTCGCGAAATCTCCGCTCACCGGGCGCCTCACCGACGCGCTGGCTTCGAGCCACTTCGCGATCGCCGGCAAACTCACCGGCCACGACGCGATCGTCCTGCGCGGCGCGTTCACGCGACCGTCGGTGCTCGTCATCGACGGCGGCTCGATCTCGGTCCTGCCCGCCGACGATCTCTGGGGTCTTGCGGCGGCCGAGACCGAGCGGCGGCTGCGCGAGCGGATGGGACCAGCGTGGCGGGTGGCCGCGATCGGTCCCGCGGGAGAGCGCCTGGTGCGCTACGCGACGATCTCCCACGACGGCCGCCACGCCGGCCGGGGCGGGCTCGGCGCGGTGATGGGGTCCAAGCTGTGCAAAGCGATCGTGGTCCGCGCGCGGGACAAGGTGGCTTCGGCGGACCCGACCGCCGTCCTGGCCGCGGCGAAGGGGCTGCGGGAGCGCTCGTTCGGGGCCGCCACGGCCAAGTACCGCGAGCTCGGGACGATGGCCAACCTGCTGGCCTTCAACGCCATCTCGACCTTGCCGACGCGCAACTTCTCGGCCGCGAAGTTCGAAGGGGCGCCGTCTCTCGGAGCCGAGGAGGTCGCCGAGCTGCGCCAAGTCGCGCGGAGCTCGTGCGCTTCGTGCTCGATCGGCTGCGAGCACCTGTATCGCGGCCCCGAGGGCAAGCAGATCAGGATGGAGTACGAGAACGTGTTCGCCCTCGGCCCGCTGTGCGGAGTCAGCGATGCCGACGCGGTGATCGCGGCCAGCTCGCGCTGTGACGAGCTCGGGCTGGACACGATCTCGACCGGGGGGACAATCGCCTGGGCGATGGAGTGCGCCGAGCGCGGGCTGATCGACGAGCCGTGGCTGCGGTTCGGCGACGGCGCGGCGCTGATGGCAGCGGTCGAGGCGATCGGCGCGCGCGAGGGGATCGGCGCTCTGCTGGCCGAGGGATCCCGGCTAGCGTCGCGCGCGGTCGGCCAGGGATCGGAGGCCTTCGCCGCCCACGTCAAGGGCCTCGAGCTGCCGGGCTACGAGCCGCGCACGCTGCAGGCGATGGCGCTCGGCCTGGCCGTCAACGCCCGCGGCGCCGACCACAACCGCTCCG
>JBPCQU010000140.1:0-19236 GCA_050997795.1 Solirubrobacteraceae bacterium
AACGGCGACCGCTGCGGTGTCAGAGCCATCTGTCCCGACGACAATCGAACCGATCATGGAACTCAAAGCTAGCCGCCTCCTCAGACCAGCTTTGTGATCGCGATCACCATTCCGGCGAGGACGAACACCACTATCGCGGCCTGGGTCCAGAAGAAGAGTCGCGGCATCGCTCTCCAAAGCTATCGTCTCGGCTATGCCGGAGCGGCCCAGTCCCGCGCTCAAGGCGGTCAGCGACGCGGTGCTGGCGGTTGCCTCGCAGCTATCGGTCGACGAGGTCCTGCAGCGCCTCGTGGACTCTGCGCGCGAGCTCGTCGACGCACGCTACGCGGCGCTCGGGATCCCGGACGGGGCCGGGGGGTTCAGGCGCTTCTTGGTCGCCGGCATGAGCGTTGAGCTAGTGGCGGCGATGGGTCCGCTCCCGCGCACGCACGGGATGCTCGGGGCGATGCTGCAGACGAGCGGGGCGTATCGCACCGATGACATCCACGGCGACCCTCGCTTCCGCGGCTGGTGGCCCCGCCAGCATCCGGACATGCGCTCGTTCCTGGGCGTCCCGATCCGAGCCCGCGAGGAGGTGATCGGGGCCTTCTACCTGACCGAGAAGCGGGGCGCCGAAACGTTTGACGAGATCGACCAGGAGCTGATCGAGCTGCTCGCGGCGCACGCGGCGATCGCGATCACCAACGCCCGGCTCTACGAGCGCAGCCGTGAGCTGTCGATCCTGTCCGAGCGCAACCGGCTCGCGCTCGAGCTGCACGACGTAGTCAGCCAGAAGCTGTTCAGCCTCAGCCTCAGCGCCGACTCCGCCGCGACGCTGCTGGCGCGCGACCCAGACGGCGCCCGAGCCCAGCTCGAGCGCGTGCGCGAGCTCTCCCGCGAGGCCCTGGGCGAGCTGCGCTCGCTGATCCTCGGGCTGCGCCCCGCGGACCTCGCGCACGACGGACTGGAGGGGGCGCTGCGTAAGGAGGTCGCGATGCTGGGCCGGGTGCACGGGGTCGAGGTCGAGCTTCTCGCTGAGCCCCCCGTTCGCCTTGCCGGGAACCCGGACACCGACGGCCAGCGGGACCTCGAGGTCCTGCGGATCGCCAACGAGGCGCTCCACAACGCCGTCCGCCACGCGGCGGCAAAGCACGTGGTCGTCCGCCTCGACGGCCACGGATCGACGCTGCGCCTCGAGGTCGCCGACGACGGCGTTGGCTTTGACCCGAATGACCCCGAGCTGCGCTCCCGCCACCTCGGTCTGACGTCGATGGAGGAGCGAGCGCGCGAGCTCGGCGGGACGCTGGCGCTGAGCTCGGCGCCGGGCGACGGGACGACGGTCAGGCTGGAGGTGCCGCGCGAGTGACCGGCGACCCGGTGAGGCTGGAGGTAGCGCGCGAATGACAGTCGACCCGATCAGGGTGCTGATCGTCGACGACCACGCCGTGGTCCGCGAAGGGCTGCGCACCTTCCTCGAGCTTCAGGACGGGATCGAGGTGGCGGGCGAGGCGGCGGACGGGCACGAAGCGGTGCAACGGGCGGAGGCGCTCGCGCCGGACGTGATCCTGATGGATCTCGTGATGCCGCGCCTGGACGGGATGGGCGCGATGAGGCTGCTTCGCGAGCGAGCGCCGTCGAGCCGCGTAATCGTGCTCACGAGCTTTCTCGACGACGAGCGGCTGATGCCGGCGATCGAGGCGGGCGCGGCCGGCTACCTGCTCAAGAACGTGGAGCCCGCCCAGCTCGCTCGCGCGGTCAGGACCGCGCACGCGGGCGAGGCGATCATCGATCACGCCGTCGCCGGACGGTTGCTGCGCACGCTCGCCCGGCCGCGTCCGCCGAGGGCCGCCGACGGCGAGCACCTGACCCGCCGCGAGCGCGAGGTGCTGGAGCTGATCGCCGGGGGACGATCGAACAAGCGGATCGCGCGCGAGCTGGGGATCGCCGAGAAGACCGTCAAGACCCATGTCGGCCACGTGCTGGCCAAGCTCGGCGTGTCAGACCGCACGCAGGCGGCGTTGCTGGCCGTGCGAAGCGGTCTCGTCGGCGGGCCGAAGGATGGGGGCGGAGCAGGGTCCTAGGACCAATTACCGCTGGAAATCGAGACCGCCGCGCTCCTAACGTGACGGTCATGGCAACCGCAATCATCACCGGAGCCTCGCGCGGTCTCGGACTGGCGCTCGCGCGAGAGCTGGCAGAGCGCGGCTGGAAGCTGGTCCTCGACGCCCGGGGAGCGCAGCCGCTGGCGCGCGTGAGGCAGGAGCTCGGCCAGCGCACGGACGTGACCGCGATCGCCGGCGACGTCACCGACGAGTGGCACCGCAGGGCGCTGGTGCAAGCCGCCGGTGACCGGATCGACCTGCTGGTCAACAACGCCAGCACGCTGGGACCCAGTCCCCAACCCGAGCTGGCCCGCTACCCGCGGTCCGAGTTTGAGCGCGTCTACAGCGTGAACCTCCACGCGCCGCTGGCGCTGATCCAGCTGGCGCTAGCGCAGATCCCCCCCGGCGGGCGGATAATCAACATCACCTCCGACGCCGCCGTCGAGGCCTACGAAGGCTGGGGCGGATACGGGTCCTCCAAGGCGGGGCTCGAGCAGCTGACCGCGATCCTCGCCGCCGAGCAGCCCGAGCGGCGCGTGTACGCCGTCGACCCAGGCGACATGCGCACGCGGATGCACCAGGAGGCGTTCCCCGGCGAGGACATCTCCGATCGCCCTCCGCCTGAGGACAGCGTCCCCGGCCTGCTCGAGCTGATCGAGGGCGAGCTCCCGAGCGGCCGCTACCGCGCTCGCGAGATCGCCGTGAGCGAGCCGGCACGTTGAGCGCGGTCGCGTTCGAGCTTCCGCACGCGCTCGAGGCCAACGCTCCGCCCGAGGAGCGGGGGATCGACCGTGATGCGGTCAAGCTGCTGGTCGCCGACGGCGGCGAGCGTTCGATCACGCACGCCAGCTTTGACCGCTTGCCCGAGTACTTGCGGCCAGGGGACCTGGTGGTGGTGAACGTATCGGCGACGCTCGCGGCGGCCGTTTCCGGACGCCGGCGCGACGGTAGGACAGTGCGCGTTCACTTCGCCACCCGGGCGCCGGAGCTCGACGAGAGCTGGCGCGTGGTCGAGCTGCGGACACCGGATGGGGCCCGGCCACAGCGCGGACGGGCGGGCGAGACGATCGAGCTCGCGGACGGCGCGGCGCAGCTCGAGCTGGTGGCTCCCTACGCGTCAGGTTCGCGGCTGCTGCTCGCCCGGTTCGATGGAGCGTCGCCGGTGGCCGGCGCGCCGACGGTGGACGGCGCGCCCACGGTGGAAGGATTCCTCGAGCGCCACGGCGAGCCGATTCGCTATGGCTATGTCGGCCGTAGGTGGCCGCTTGAGGCCTACCAGAACGTGTACGCGATCGCCCCTGGAAGCGCGGAGATGCCGAGCGCCGGGCGGCCGTTCACGGCGCGTCTGATCAAGGAGCTCGTCGCCCGCCGGGTGCTCGTCGCTCCGGTCACGCTACACGCCGGCGTCTCCTCGCCCGAGCGTCACGAACCGCCGTTCCCCGAGCAGTACGAGGTGCCGGCCGGGACGGCGCGCGTGGCGATGTCGACGCGGGCTGCCGGCGGCCGGGTGATCGCGGTCGGGACGACCGTCGTGCGCGCGCTCGAGACGGTCGCGCGGCCCGACGGGACGCTTGCGCCCGGCGCGGGCTGGACCGGGCTGGTGATCGATCCGGCGCGGGGCGTGCGCGCGGTCGATGGCCTGATCACCGGCTGGCACGAGCCCCAGGCCTCGCACCTGCAGATGCTGGCGGCGATCGCCGGCGAGGAGCTGCTCGAGCGCTCCTACGCCGCCGCGCTGGCGCGCGGATACCTGTGGCACGAGTTCGGCGACAGCCACCTGATCTTGCGCCGCTAGACGTGGCCCGGGTGGAGCTCCTCGGCTGCGAGCCCGTCGAGCAGGCCGACCGTCCGCGGCTCGCGGCCGGGCTCGAGCACCACCGCGCCGCCGGGCCAGTAAGGATGCGGCGGCGAGGCGCGATCGATTAGCAGCGGCTCGTACAGCCAGGAGCCGCTGTTCAGCAGCCGCGGGCCGCCGCCGACGCCGGCACGCCAGCGGTCCGGGCGGTCTGAGGCGAGCGGACCGAGCCGGTGCACGTGGCCGAACACGACCCAGTCCGCGTCGACGCCGAGCCGCGCGAGCACGCGGGCGAGCGCGGGCAGCGTCGCGTGGCGCACCTGGAGGTCGATCATCGCCGCCGTCAGCGGGGTCAGACGGGCGCGCATCAGCATGCGGGGGAGCTTCGGCACCATCGCCGCCCGCGCCAAGTCCCCCAGCACCTCCGCCAGCGTGGTCACCGGACGCTGTAGAGCTCGGGACAGCAGCGCGTCCCGACCATGGTGTGAGCGGATCCGGCCGCGCTCGTAGTCAAGCGGCGTCGCCGAGCTTCGCGGACGGCGTCCCAACCGCCCCCGCGGCAGGCCGACCGGGGACTCGGGCATCAGGTGGTGATCGAGGTAGTGCCCGTGCGTGGCCCAGGTCCGCTCTCCGAGCCACACGCCCGGGTAGTGCACGCGCACAGGTGCCGGCCCGAGCCAAGAGACGACGCGGGCCAGGGCGCGGGTGGCCTCCGGTGGCACGACGGTATCGATCGAGAGGCGGTGGCCCTGCGCCCGAACCCATGCCCTGATCAGAGGCGCATCGTGGTTGCCGGGCACGAGCACGACCTCGCGTCCGCTGCCCATGCGCCGGCCGACCGCCCGCAGGACCGGCTCCGCCGCCGCCAGCGAGCGCCGCGGGCTGCGCGTGACCAGCTCGGCGAGATCACCGAGCAGCACCAGGCGGTCGACGTCTTGCAGCGCGTCGAGCAGCCGCGAGAGCGGCGCCGGGCGGCGTAGCACGTCGTGGTGGGCCCGGTTGCCGAGGTGCAGATCTGAGATGACCAGCGTGCGCAAGCCGGCGACGATATCCGGCCGAGTACGAGTTCAGGCCATCGAAGCGAGCGCGCGGGCAAGCTCCTCGGCCTGCTGGCCGATCACGAGCGGGCGGATGATCCGCTCGAGCGGGCGGGCGAGCAGTCCGATTGGGCCGGGGTTCACCGCCAGCGAGTACGTGGCTCGGGTCAACGCGGGTCCGAGTTCCTGCAGCTCCCAGGAGCCATCCATCGAGTCGAGGTCATCGGACTGGACCTGCGTCCAGCGCAGCCACCGGGGCGCCTCATAGCTCATCCGCACCCGGCAGCGGACCTTGGTCATCTTCGCGTTGCTGATCGTGTCGCAGATCAGGGCGCGGCCGTGCTCGTCGCGTTGCACCACTTCAACGTGCTCGAGCGTTCGCTGCCACTCCGGCGCGCGCTCGATGTCGGCCACCAGCGCCCAGCAGCGCTCGATCGCGGACTCGACCTCGGCGCTGCAGGAACCCGTCAGGACGGGCATCGCCGCCGCCGGCCGGTGGGGGCCACTAGCCGTCCGATCCGATCCGGGCGCTCAGTCGGCTGCTCCCGTGTCCCGCGTCGAGCACGCTGACCGCCAGCTCGGGAGCCTTGGGTCCTCGGGCCTGAGGATGTCGCCCCGAGGCCGCGCGCAGCGCGGGATAGGCGAGAGTCAGCCAGAGCGTGTGGAAGGCGCGGTCCAGCTCGATCCGGAGCACGCCGCCGGCGGCCGTAGCCGTGAAGTGGGGACGCGCCGCGCCGGACGCCGCGATCCTCACGTTCCGCGCGGAGGTGAGCCGCAGATTTCCTCCAAGCGTCACCACGAGCTCCCTCAACGCCGGGCTCCCGCGCCCCGCGGCGACCGTGAACGAGAGCGTTGGGCGGTTAGCGCTCAGGCCCGTGAGCGCCGCGGCGAGAATCCTCGGCGCGGCTCCGACTGACCACGAGAAGGACTCGCTCGCGGTGGATCCTTGGGCATCGTGCGCGGTGACGGCGACCGCGTAGGTTCCGGTCCGCCTGGCCTCGCCGGTGATCTGGCCGGTCGCTACGTGCAAGGTCAGCCCGGGCGGCAGCCCGGTGGCGCGGAGCTGCACGGCGGCACCGCGGGAGTCGCTGGCCCGCAGGCGCAGCGACACCGTCGCGCGCTCCGCGGAGCGCTGCGTGCCCGGGCTGATCAGCCGGAGCGCGTCGGCGCACAGGCCGGTGGCCAGCGCGGCCGCGTTCGGGGTCCCCAGTCCACTCGCCTCGTCGTAGCCGGCGCCGGCGGCGAACCGTCCGCCGTTGGACTGAGTGAAATCGTTCTCGCCGCTCCGCACGTCGTTGAAATCGGCGCCGTAGGACTCGCCGGCTGCGCGGTAGAGCGTGGGGACCGCGTAGCCGATGGCGCTGTGCGCGCATCCGTGCGAGGCGTCGGCGAGCGCCATCAGAGCCGCCCACAAAGGCGCCGCGGCGCTCGTCCCGCCTATCATCTGCCAGCCTCGCTCGCCCGCCTGGCCGCCGGAGCCGTTGTAGTAGATCTCATACCCGGTCGCCGGATCGGCGTCGGCCGAGACATCCGGGACCTCGCGGCAGTAGCCGCCGGGATGGCCGCACTGCGATCCCGTGGCGCCGGCGCCGAGCACGTCCAGCGCAGGGGAAGCGTCGAGCTGGCCGGCCGGCATCTGCCACAGGCTCGAGATCCCCCCGCCGCCCGCGCCCGGCTGACGCGGCCCGCCGAGGATCGTCCCGCCGTCGTTCCAGACGCTCTCGGACGGGGGCGAGCCGGGCGAGCGCAGCGTGGTGCCTCCGACGCCGATCACGAGCGGCTGGCTCGAGGGATCGTCGACCGCGAGCTGGCTCTGTAGAGGGTCCGCGCCGGTATCGCAGTCCTCCGAGCCGCTGTCCCCGGCGGCCGCGACGATCGTCTGGCCCTGTACGGCGGCCTGCGCGAACAGCGTGTTCTCGGCCGCGGCGTTGGCGGCCCCGAGTGCCGCCTCGCACTCGCCCCAGGACACGCTGACGACCTGAGCGCGGTCCTGGTTGATGATCGCGCTGAAGGTGTCATACGGGCCCGCGCCGGGAGCGCCGGAATCCGAGTTCGGCCCCTGGTAGACGAGCACCTTCGCCGCTGGGGCCAGCCCCAGCAGGTTCTCGATGTCGAGCGCTCCCTCGCCGCTGCCCGCGCCCGCCCCGACGCCCCCGTCGACCGGGACGTAGCTGACCGAGGTGTGGGTGCCGTAGCAGGCCTGGTAGGCCGCTATGTCGCCCGGATCCACCTGCTCTAGCTCGTACACCGCGACTGTCGTTCCGGCGCCCTGGTCGCCGGCGCCGTAGAGACTCGAGAAGCCGTAGGCGGATGCGATCTGATCGGCGGTGTGGCTGCCCTGGGCGCTCGCCGCCGACTGCGCCGCCGCGCACGGCTGCGGGCCCCCGGTGGCGATATGCGCCCGGGCGAGCGCGGTGCGCAGGGAGGGCAGCGTGCCACGGGAGGGCCCCCGCAGGGCTGATGGCGCGTGGACCAGCAGCGGTCGCGGAGCCGCGGCGGTATCGAGCCCGACGATCGACTGGACCCCGCCCGAAGCGCCATGCGCGAGCAACGCCAGGCCCCGCTCGAACCGCGCCGCCGTCGCGGTCACCGAAATCGACAGCGACCCCGCGCTCACCGGACCTGGGTTGAGCCCCCGGGCGCGCAGCGAGCGCTCCACCGCCCGGACCTCGGTGGCCCGGGCTCCAAAGCGTCGGGCGAACTGCTTTGGCGTCAGGTACTGGCGATAGACGCTCGAGCCGACAGTCGCGACCTGCCGCGCGTACGTCGCCAGAGCGGCCGGATCTCGCGGCTCGAGCGTCACCGTGACGTGCAGGATGGTGTCGGCGGGCAGCGGTCCGCCGCCGGTCGCGCCGTGGGCGAGGCTCGGAGGAGCGCCGATAGGCACGAGCGCCGCGCGGGCCGGCCCCGGCATCGCGGACGCAGGCGAGGAGGCGACGGCGGCGAGCGTAACGGAGGCGATGGCGGACAGCGTGAGCGTCATCCTGAGCGTCGTTCGCGCCATCCGGGCTCGCAGGCTAGCGCCGGCCGCCGTTCGGGGCGTCGATCGACGCGGCCGCCTGATACCGCGCTCAGGCGGTTGGGTGGTCGCCGCGCCGCGCGAGGTGGCTCTCGACGCGCTGCCGCAGCCGCTCGCGGAGCGCCGGCCAGTCGTCGTCGATCACCGAGTAGTAGGCGGAATCGCGCGGGCCCCCGCCGCGGACGACCATGTGCTTTCGCATGATGCCCTCGAACTCGGCCCCGAGGGCGAGCAGGGCGCCGCGAGAGCGCTCGTTGCGCGCGTCGGTCTTGAACTCGACACGGCGCAAGCCGGCGTGCTCGAACGCCTGGCGGAGCAGCATCAGCTTGGCCTCGACGTTGATCCCGGTCGACCAGGCGCCACGGGTCAACCAGGTCCACCCGATCTCGGCCCGCAGGTGCTCGAACCGCAGCTCGAGGAATCGCGTCGAGCCGACCACCTTGCGCGTGCTCGCATCGAGGATCGCGAACGGGACTTCGCGGCCGGCCTGCGCGGAGTGCAGCGTCACCGCCAACCAGTCGCGCAGCGCCTCGCGGGAGGAGGCCATGTCGACCGGCATCCAGGCAAACAGCTCGGGCTCGCTCGCCGCTTCGATCAGGCCCGGCTCGTGCTCGGGGGCGAGCGGCTCGACGATCGCGAGCCGGCCGGCCCGGCGGACCTCTAGGTCGGCTGGGGTCGGCGGCTGCGCCGGGTCACTCGAGGGATCGGTCACGCCCGCGACGATAATGCAACTCGAGAGCGCGGAGACCTGGAAAGGATTCACCTAGATGCCCAAGCTGCTGATCGTGATCGCGAGCACCCGCCCGGGCCGGGTCGGGCTGCCGGTCGCCAACTGGTTCATCGAGCGGGCCCGCGAGCATGGCGCGTTCGAGCTGCAGGTAGCCGACCTCGCCGAGCTGGCGCTGCCGCTGTTGGATGAGCCCAACCATCCCCGGCTGCGGCGGTACACCAAGGATCACACGCAGGCCTGGAGCGCGACCGTCGAGGCGGCCGACGCGTTCGTGTTCGTGACCGCCGAGTACAACTACGGCTACCCCGCGGCGCTCAAGAACGCGATCGACTACCTGAATCAGGAGTGGCTCTACAAGCCGGTCGGGTTTGTCTCCTACGGCGGCGCCGCGGCCGGGACGCGCTCGGTTCAGCAGCTCAAGCAGGTCGTGTCGGCGCTGCGGATGATGCCCGCCGGGGAGGCGGTGAGCATCCCGTTCGTCGCGCAGTTGCTCGACGACGACGGCGTGATCCGGGGCAACGAAGTGATGGCCGACGCGGCGGCGGGGATGCTCAGCGAGCTCGAGGGAATGCAGGAGGCGCTGCGGCCGCTGCGCGCCGCCTGACCGCTCAGCCCCTCGGGGTGCCGCCGAGAAACGAGTCGACGAACTCCGGGCTGGCGGCGAGCTCCGCCGGCGCCCCCTGCATCCGCAGCTGTCCACCGCCGAGCACGTACGCGCGGTCGGAGATCTCGAGCACGGCTCGTGCCCGCTGCTCGACCACGAGAACCGAAGCGCCGGTACTGGCGAGCTGGCGTACGTGCTCGTGCAGCACCGTCGAGGCGAGCATCGGCGCCAGGTTCGCCGTTGGCTCGTCGAGTACCACGAGCGCCGGCTCGAGCATCAGGGCGCGGCCCATCGCCAGCATCTTGCGCTCGCCGCCGCTGAGCTTGCCCGCCCGCCGGCCGGCCATCTTGCTCAGCTGGGGAAAGACCTCGAGAACGTGCTCGACGCGGCCGGCGATCTCGCGCCCCTTGAGCAGGTAGCCGCCCATCTCCAGGTTCTCGCGGACGGTGAGCGGCGCGAACACGTCATCGACCTGAGGCACGTAGCCGACGCCGATCCGGGCCACGTCCTCCGAGGCCCAGCCGGTCACCTCGCGGTCGCCGACGAACACCTTGCCGGAGAGGATCTCGACCAGCCCGACGATGCTCTTGAGCAGCGTGCTCTTACCCGACCCGTTCGGGCCGACGATCGAGACCACCTCGCCGGGGTCGACCGAGATCGAGACGCCGTGGATGACCGGGCTGCCCTGATAGCCCGCGGTCAGCTCGTCGGTTCGCAGCGAAACGCCCTGGACCTTGTGCTCGAGCAGCTTGGCCGCGCTCTGGCTGTCAACCGACAAGGTAGGCCTCCACGACCTCTTCCTTTGCCCGCAGCGCGGCCATCGTGCCTTCGGCGAGCAGCCGTCCTTCGGCCAGCACGATCACCGGGTCGCAGAACTCGTCCATGATCGAGAGCTCGTGCTCGACCATGATCACGGTCATCCCGCTTTCGGACAGGCCCACGAGTTGCATCCCGATCTCATGTGCGAGGTGCGGATGCACGCCCGCCATCGGCTCGTCGAGCAGCAGCACCTCGGGCTCGGCCATCAGCGCGCGCATGATCTCGACCAGCCGGCGCTGGCCGCCGCTGAGGTCACCGGCGTACTTGTCGGCCAGCGACAGCAGCCCAAAACGCTCGAGCGTCGCCTGCGCCCGGTCGATCGCGTCGCGCTCCTGGGCCCCCCAATAGCGCTGGCCGAGGACCGCCCCGCGGAAGGTCTCGCCACGCTGGTCCGGGACCGCCGTGAGCAGGTTCTCGATCACGGTCAGGCGCTTGAACTCGCTGGCCAGTTGGAACGTCCTAACCAGGCCGCGCCGCGCGCGTCGGTAGGCCGGCAGCGCCGTGACATCCTCGCCGCGGTAGAAGATCTTGCCCTCGGTCGGCGAGAGCGTGCCGGCCAGCATCGCCAGCGCGGTCGACTTCCCGGCGCCGTTTGGCCCGATGATCCCGGTCAGCCGAGCACGCCGGAACGACATCGAGATTCCGTCCACGGCGCGGACGCCTTCGAAGCTGCGCGCGAGTCCCTCACAGCGGAGCATGACCTCCTCGCCGCCTCGTGTGCCCGCGCTCGGGTCTCCGTTGGTCGGCACGACCCGCACCGAGCTCGCGAGCGGCCGAGACACGGCGGCGGGCGGCGCCGACGCCGCGTCGGCGCGGGCGCCCAGGATCTTGCGCCGGCGCTCGGGCAGGATGCCCTGCGGCCGAAACCACAAGAACAGCACGATCAGAACGCCGATCACCACCCACTGCAGGGCGGGGATCAGGTTGGGGTTGTTGGGGACCGGGGGGATGTAGCGGGTCGCCTCCTCGAACGCCACCGGAACCAAGATCGCTCCGAGCACCGCGCCACGATGATTGCCCAGTCCGCCGATGATTACTGCGGCGAACAGGACGACGGTCTCGGCGTACCCCCAGGCCTGTGGGTCCCACAGGTTGATGAAGCCGACCAGGACCGCGCCGGACAGCCCGGCGATCGCCCCGCCGATCACCAGCGACGACGTGCGCAGCGAGCGCAGGTTCTTGCCCAGCGAGTCCGCGACGACGTCGTTGTCGCGCATCGCCCGCAGGGTCCGGCCGTAGGGCGAGTTCGTGATCCGGGTGACGAACCCGTAGGTGAGCAGGGCGAGCGCGAGCGCGGCGATTCCGTAGGCCCACTGATAACCCACGGATTGCGGGTTGATTGCGTTCTGCAGTGGCGCGGGTACCAGTGACAGGCCCGCGGCGCCGTTGAACAGCGGCTGGTAGTTGGTCACCAGGAGGTTGAACATCACCGCCGTGACCAGCAACCCGACGGCGGCGAAGTCGCCCCGGAGCCGCCGCCCGACGATCGCCGCGAACGGCACCGCGAGCAGTCCACCGACGATTGCGGCGCCGATCCAGGGGAACGGGAACGGGAGATTGAAACCGCCGACGTAGCTCTGAAAGCCGCCGTTGGCGCTCGCGGACGGGAGCGAGAGGACACCCGCGGCGTAGGCGCCGGCGGCCTGGAAGATGATGAAGCCGAAGTTGGTGACACCGCCGATGCCGAACTGCTGGCTGAGGCCGAGGCAGGCGATCGCGTCGACGCCGGCGTAGACCAGCAGGGTGGTTATGTAGTAGACCAATGCGCCGCCGCCTCCCGTCAGGCTCGAGCGCCGAGCAAGCCGTCGGGACGCACGGCGAGCATCGCCAGCAGGATCACGAACGCGATTACGTCCTTGTAATCCGAGATGATGATCGAGGCGCTGACCTCGGTCGCGAGTCCGATCACGAGCGCCCCGAGCATCGCGCCGTAGGGCTCGCCCGGCCCGCCGAGGAACACGGCGGCCAGGATCAGGACCAGGAACACGTCCGTGCTAGTGGCGCCGAACGTGCCCGAGTTGATCGCGAAGGTGGCCCCGGCGAGCCCGCACAGAGCCCCGCTGATCAGCCACGTGATCGTCACCACCCGGTCGGTGCGGATGCCGCAGTTACGCGCCAGGTTGCGGTTGGCCGCGGTGGCCCGCATCGCCTTGCCCAGACGGGTGTAGCGAATCAGGGCATGCACGCCGAGCATGACGACGATGCTCAGCGCGATGATCACCAGCTGCACGACCGTCAGCTCGATCGATCCGAGCTTGATCAACGAGCCCTGGCTCAGCGTGTAGGAGACGTTCGTCGGCCCCGCGAGCGCCTGGGTGCCGAAGACCAGGATCAGCGTCATCCCGAGCGACACGATCACCATCGCGATCGGCGAGGTGCCCTTGCGCTGAAACGGCGTGTAGACGACGTTGTTGAGGAACACCGACAACGCCGCCCCGGTGACGATCGCCGCGATCGTGGCGATCCAGACGTTGACGCCAGCATTGTTCAGCACATAGGCGGCGTACATGCTCACCACCATCACTCCGCCGTAGGCGAGGTTCAGGATGTTCGTGACCGCGAACTGCAACGTGAACCCCACCGCCGCCAGCGCCAGCACGGCCGCCGAGACGAGGCCGAACCCGATCGAGGTTACGAAGATGCTCGCGGTTACGAACACGCTCACACCATCTCGGTCACCAGCACGCCGACCTCATCACAGGCCGAGGGCACGCAGCTCGCTGGTCGCCAGGTTGGCCACGACCTTGACCGTCCCGTCCGACGTGTAGTTGTCCACCTGGAAGATGCCGGTGGAATCGTGATACGCGTCGAAGCTGGTCGGGCCGCCGGGCCCTTCGTAGCGGATCTGCTTGCCCTGCTTGAGCGCCGCCGCCCCCTGGGCGAACGAGTTCACGACCGTGGCCCCGGGCACTCCGTCGCCGATCTTCTCGATGTAGGGCTTGAAGATGCTCGGCGAGGTGCTGTGCGACGCGATCATCGCCAGCGCGGCGAGGTTGATCCCGTCGTACAGGTGTACCGCCCCCGGCGCGGTCAGGTAGGTCGAGAAGTCGCCGGTCGATCCGACCTTGCCCTTCTCGGCGTCGATCGCCTTGGAGAAGACCGCAAACGAGGGTCCCGAGCTCTCGACCACGAGGTTGTCAGCCGAGAAGTTCGACGCCAGGGTGCTGCCGCCGACCGCGGCCGAGACCGACTTGAACCAGTCGGGTGAGATCGTCGCCGAGGTCCCGATCACCGGGATCAGCTTGCCGCCGTTGAGCTGCTTGACCTCCGACAGGAAAGACGCCTCGGTGGGGCCAAGCGCCTCGGTCAGGATCACGTCGGGCTTGGCGCTGACGATCCGAGCCGCCTCGGTGCGGAACGTGGTCGAGCTCAGGTCCAGCGTCTCGTTGGCGACCAGCGACATGCCGGCTCGCTTGATCGCCGCGATCGCGGGCCCGACGAACGTCTGAGAACCGATGTCGTTGCCGAACGCGAGTGCGATTCGCTTGTAGCCGTGGTGCTTGGCGATCGCGACCATCGCGTAGGACTCAGAGAGATCGGGCGGCACTAAGCGGTAGAAGTACGGGAACTTCACGTGGTCGAACTCCGACTGACCGGTCATGCAGAACGACACGGTCTTGTTGGCCGCAAACACGGGAACCACAGAGGCCGCCTCGTCGGATGTGCAGCCGATCACGAGGCTGACGTTCGACGTCGAGGCGTACATCTGGCGGACCGCCGGGACGGCGTCCGCCGGGTCTCCCCTGGTGTCCACCGACTTGCAGTGCAGCTTGTGCCCGAGCACGCCGCCGGCGACGTTGATCGCGTTCGTCGCGGCGTCACACGCGACCAGGTACGTGGGGCCGAGGGCCGCGTCGGTCCCGGTGTACGGCGCCACGACCGCGACCGTCAGCGTCGCTCCCTTGGCCGCCGAGCCGCCACCGCCGCTGGAGCCGCTGCCGCATCCTGCGGCCGCGAGCGCCACCACGGCCGCGCCCACGGTGAGGGTTGCGCCGCGGCGCCCGCGCATTGATCTGAGTCCAAGCATCTTCTCTCTCCTCTTTCGATTGCGCCGCGCTAAAAGCCAGACTTCTGAGCCGCCGGCGGCACCCACGGCCAGCCGTTGACGTTGGTCTCCTCCGCCACCACCTTGTTGGCGATCCTTCCCACGCCCTCGATCTCGATCTCGAGCAGGTCACCGGGCGCCAGCCACACCGGCGGCTGGCGGGCGAACCCGACCCCGCCGGGCGTCCCGGTAGCGATCACGTCGCCGGGCTGCAGGGTGGTGAACGACGACAGGTACTCGATCGTCGCCGGGATGTCGAAGATCATCTGCGAAGTCCGCGCCGACTGCATGACCTCCCCGTTGAGCGTGGTCGTCAGCTGCACGTCGGACACGTCGACCTCGTCGGCGGTGACGATCTCCGGCCCGATCGGCATCGTGTGATCGAAGTTCTTCCCAGGCGTCCACTGACTCGCCGCTCGCTGCCACTCCCGCGCCGACCCGTCCATCAGCACCATGTAGCCGGCGATCGCCGAGAGCGCATCCTTGGCCCGGATGTAGCGACCACCGCGTCCGATCACCAGCGCCAGCTCGCCTTCGTAGTCAAAGCGCTCGCTCAGCGCGGGCTTGACCA
This sequence comes from Solirubrobacteraceae bacterium, assembly GCA_050997795.1. Taxonomy (GTDB): domain Bacteria; phylum Actinomycetota; class Thermoleophilia; order Solirubrobacterales; family Solirubrobacteraceae; genus Palsa-465. The sequence continues at coordinate 14,702 of JBPCQU010000140.1, forward strand.
GGTCCCCGTATGGCGCGGTGACCGACCCGGCGCCGCGCACGAACAGCTCCGGCCAGGTGGTCGGGGGCCTGCCTCCTTCGAGCGCGTGCTCGACGTAGTTGACGCCTAGGCAGAGGACCCGCGGCGGCGCGGGCACCGCGGGCCCGTACTCGGCCTCTGACAGCTCGCGACCGTCCTGCTCGGCGGCGCGCCGGACGAGCTCGAGCGCGTCCGCGCCACCGCGCAGCACCGCGCCCAACTCGGAGAGGCGCTCATCTCCGCTGGCCTTGCCGACATCGACGTATCCGGCGTGCCCCCGCACGTGCAGCCGCAACCCCTCGGGTGTGATGACGGTGGCGAGTCTCAACGGTCACTCCTCCTGTGGGCGGCGAGACGATTTGGTTCAATGCGTTGGATTGGTCGTCAGCCTACACTCCGTCCCATAACGAGTCAACAGGCCTGGGATCGTGCCCGCGTGGCAGCAACGTTTGACAGCGAAAGGTTCAATTGGTCGTCAAATCGGCAGAGCGCACTCGACGGCGAGCCCTGCGGGGCGTCAGGATTGGCGCCCACGATGGCTAGCCCACCGGTCAAGATCTCAAAGCCCGCCTACGGCGACGAGCTGGCCGATCTGATCATCTCGCGCTACGAGCGGGCCGAGTACTCGCCAGGGGGAAAGCTCCCCACCGAGCGCGAGCTGGCCAGCGATCTCGGGGTGACCCGGACGATGGTGCGAAACGCGCTCGCGGTGCTGGAGGCCCGGGGCCGGATCTCACGGGAGGTCGGACGCGGCACGTTCCTGCGCGCCGGAGGCTCCCGGACCGACGATTCGGCGGCCGAGCGCGACCCGCTGGCGGCTGCGCAGGTCGGACCGGCCGATGTGATGGCGGCCCGGCGGCTGATCGAGCCCCGGGTGCTGCCGCTGGTCGTGGCCTGGGCCACACAGCGCGATTTCGATGAGATGAACCGCTGCCTGAAGGGCGGCGCGACGGCCGAGAACGCTTCGGCGTTCGAGGTCTGGGACTTCGCGTTGCACCACGCGATCGTCGCCGCCAGCCGCAACCAGCTGCTGCTCAGCATGTACGCGGTCGTGGAGCGGGCCCGGCAGGGCGAGATCTGGGGCAGCCTGAAGCGCCGCAACGACTCCCGTGACCGCCGAACGAGCTACCAAGCCGACCATGTCGAGCTGGTCGATGCGCTGCGCGCCCGGGAGCTGACACGAGCGGTCGAGGTCATGGACGCGCACCTGAGCCGGGTGGAGGCCAACCTGCTGGGCGAGGGCAAGCGCAACGAGGGGCGATCGTCCGCCTGATCGTCATCACGCGCGGACTCTCGAGCGCATTTGCGCCTATGGGGCGGCGGCCGGCGTCGGGTCGGCGAGGCCGAGCGTCTCGGCCAGCAGGCCACTGGCGGCGGCGATGGCCTGCAGACATGGCGCATCCACTCCCGCCACCTCGGCGAGCTCGACGACGGCGTCGATCAGCACCGCGAGCTCCAACGGCTTACCGGCTTCGAGATCCTGAAGCGTCGACGTCCGATGCTCGCCGACCTTCTCAGCCCCGGCAAGCCTGCGCGGCACCGAGACGCTCGGTGCAGCGCCGAGCGCGTGGGCGACATCGAGCGTCTCCTGCATCATCGTCGCCACGAGCCGTCGCGTCGGCCCAGAGCGGCACATGGCGCCCATCGTGGCGCGTGTCAGCACGCTCAGGGGGTTGAACGCGACGTTGCCCATCAGTTTGACCCAGATCTCGTCGCGAAGCTCGGCCGTCTGGACGGGGCACTTCAGGCCTCCGGCGATCATGGCCTCGCTGAACCGCGCGCAGCGCTCCGAGCGCGAGCCGTCCGGCTCGCCGATCGTGAACCGGGTGCCTTCGCGGTGGCGGACCACCCCAGGGGCCTCGAGCTCGGTGCCGGCGAACACCACGCAGCCGATCGCGCGCGCGCGCGGGATCGCTCGCGTCACGGCACCGCCCGGATCGACGGCCTCGATCCGGCGACCGGCGAACGGACCGTCGAGGCCGTAGAAGTACCACCATGGGATGCCGTTCTGGGCGGCGACCACCGCGGTGTCGGCGTGCAGCAGCGGTTCGAGCAGCGGTCCCGCGGTCGCGTAGCAGTTCGCCTTGAGACCGAGGAAGACCACATCGACAGGTCCGATCTCGCGTGGGTCATCGGTCGCCGGTGGAGCGGCAGCGAAGTCTCCCCTCGCCGAGCGGATACGAATCCCCTCACGGCGCATGGCCTCCAGGTGCGGTCCGCGCGCGATCACGTGGACGTCGGCGCCGCCGCGCGCCAGGGCGGCGGCCACATAAGCGCCGATCGCCCCGGCTCCCAATACCGCGATCCTCATCGCTGGATGGTCCCCGCTTTCTTCGCGGAACGCCAGACGCGGCCCGGTCCTCCGGTCCGCCGGCCGAACCGTATTAGATTGACAGGCATGGTGCATCTGGTATCGTGTATCCCAGATGCGGCTCACGAGTCCCGACGAGCTGATCCCGGAGCAATTGACGGAGGCCCTCGTCGTCGGCGCGTTGCAGGAAGCGGCGACCAGCGTCGCGCAGCTGGCCTATGCGGCGCTGCGTAACGCGATCCTGGCCATGGACGCCTACGACCCCGATGCGGACCTGCGCCTGGACGAGAAGCGCCTCGCCGCCGATCTCGGCGTCAGCCGGACGCCGGTACGCGAGGCGTTGGCCCGCCTCGAGCACGACGGGCTCGTGCGGATCCTGCCGCGCCGCGGCGTGTACGTGGTGCGCAAGAGCAAAGCCGAGATCATCGAGATGATCATCGCCTGGGCAGCGCTCGAGGGGATGGCCGCACGCCTCATCTGCGAGCGGGCGACCGACGAAGAGGTCGGCAGCCTGCGCACTCTGTTCGCGACCTTCGAGGACGACCAGGTGCGCTCGCGCCTGGATGAGTACTCGAGCGCGAATCTGCGCTTTCACCAGCGGATCATCGAGCTCGGTCATTCGCCCCTGATCGCGAGCATGGTCGACACCCTGCTGGTCCACGTGCGCGCGATCCGGCGGCACACGATCGGCGACGAGGACCGTGCCGAACGCTCGATCGTCGATCACATGCACATCATCGAAGCGCTCGAGGCGCGCGACGCCGAGCTCGCGGACCGTCTCGTCCGTGACCACGCGCTGGCGCTCGCCCGCCACGTGGAGCGCACCTGGACCGAGCGGCAGTCCGCCTCGTCACCACCCCCGCTCTACCCGTTGCCCTAGCCCCATCTGAAATCTAAAGCCGGAAGGAGAGCCGATGACCGCCACGGCCACCAATCAAGAACAGAGGCAATCCGGCCCGCAGGCGACCGAGCCGGCGACGGTTTCCGGTGGCCACCTCGTCGCCAAGGCGCTCCGCGCCGAGGGGATCGATGTGATCTTCACCCTCTGTGGAGGCCACATCATCGACATCTACGACGGGTGCATCGATGAGGGCATCGAGGTCATCGACGTCCGCCACGAGCAGGTCGCGGCACACGCGGCGGACGGTTACGCGCGCGTGACCGGCCGGCCCGGCTGCGCGGTGGTCACCGCCGGCCCCGGCACCACCGATGCGGTCACCGGCGTCGCCAACGCGTTTCGCGCCGAGAGCCCGATGTTGCTGATCGGCGGCGGGGGCGCGCTCGACCAGCATCGCATGGGCTCGCTGCAGGACCTTCCCCACGTTGACCTGATGCGCCCGATCACCAAGTTCGCCTCGAGCGTGCTGAGCACCGAGCGAGTCGCCGACATGGTCTCGATGGCGTTCCGCGAGGCGCAGGCCGGCGCGCCGGGACCGTCATACCTCGAGATCGGACGCGACGTCCTCGATCGCAAGGTGCCGCTCGAGCGCGCCGTGATCCCCGAGGCCGGGCACTACCGCGCGTCTACCAAGAGCATCGGCGATCCCGCCGACATCGAGCGTCTGGCGGACATCCTCGCGGGCGCCGAGCGTCCCTGCGTGCTGCTCGGAACTCAGGTGTGGACCTGCCGCGGCGCCGAGGCGGCGGCCGAGTTCGTCCGTGCGCTGAACATCCCCGCGTTCATGAACGGCGCTGCCCGGGGGACGCTCGCCCCCGGTGACCCGCATCACTTCCATCAGACGCGCCGCCAGGCGTTCAAGGAGGCGGACGTGATCCTGATCGTGGGCACCCCGTTCGACTTCCGCATGGGCTACGGCAAGCGCCTATCTGCCGAGGCCACCGTGGTCCAGATCGACATGGACTACCGGACGGTGGGCAAGAACCGCGACGTTGCGCTCGGACTCGTTGGCGACGTCGGCGCGATTCTCGGCGCGGTGACCCAGGCGGCCAGCGCCCACAGCGACAACGGCGCGCGCCGCCGCGAGCCCTGGCTGCGCCGGCTGCGCGAGGAGGAGGACCGGTTGATCGCCGAGCGCATGCCCCGGCTGATGAAGGACTCAGCCCCGATTCACCCGCTGCGGCTCGCGCACGAGATCAACCAGTTCTTGACCGACAACACGCTGTACATCGGCGACGGTGGCGACGTTGTCACCTTCTCGGGCGGCGTGGTGCAGCCCAAGGGGCCGGGGCTGTGGATGGATCCGGG
>JBPCQU010000155.1:0-15192 GCA_050997795.1 Solirubrobacteraceae bacterium
TCGCGGTGGCGATCCCGAGGTAGCCGCCGAGCTTGATCGTGCCGTTGGTCACGGCCGTACCACCGGCCAGGGACGAGTTGCCGATCCCCAGGATGATGTACGTGATCGTCAGCAGCAGGAACACCAGCGCGACCGCGCCCGTGGTCCGCAGCGAGGCAATGAACATGTAGGCGGTGAAGATCCCCCACATCCACAGGTACAGCCCGAGCCCGCTGAACAGCTCGGTCTTGGCGACCGCTGCCGCGGCTTGGACAATGAAGTAGAACGAGATCCAGAATGCTCCGAACGAGCAGAACGCAACAGCGCCGAACGTGTTGCCGGTCCGGAACTCCCAGATACCCGCCAGGAACTGAGCGGCACCACCGTAGGCGAGCGCCAGGGCAGCAACCAACGGCAAGAGACCGCCACCGACCAGGGTCTTGTCGCCGACCAGGCCGGAGTTGACCAGGCTGAGCACGAACGTGGTACCGGCGAATGCCGCTAGGCCGAGCGGACCGGGATCGGCCGGAGTCCAGCCGGCGCTCCTGCCTCCAGTCGGATCGGGTGCTGGCGCGATGTCCGCCTCGCGGGCACCGGGAGCACCAGGGACATCACGGGCACCAGGGACACGACGGCCACCAGGACTACTGGCTTCCATCTCTCTGCCTCCTCCATTCGAGGTACGAATCGCCAATAAGTTGAAGTCACAACGAACGGAACGCAAGGCCGATCGCTCAACGGCACCCACGAGCGGTTGAGCGGCTCAGGAAACGGGTCGAACGGCCGCCGACGGGCGGCTGCTGTGCGAATTGGCGTCCAGCCAATCGAATTCATCCTCGGAGGCGATGAAGCTCGCCTTCGATCGCGCCCTGCGGGCGCTGATGGCTTCTACGAGCGGTTCAGCAGGACTCAACCCTCGAAGCAAGTGGAGCCATGATCGAACGGCCTGATGCACCGATAGGTCGCGACCATCAGGTGGATGAAGTCGAGCGGGCCGTGGTCGCAAGCGCGACGCACTCGAGCTCGTCCTGCTGGCGCTGCTGGCCGACGGGCACCTGCTGATCGAGGACCCCGGGGGCTCGCCAAGACGCTGATCGCCCGGTCATTCGCGTCGGTGACCGGGGTCGGCGAGCTTGAACGAGAATCGTGCTGTGCGAGATAGATCGCGTGCCGGAAGCCATTCGGTGGCGTGCGAGCCGAGTACCTCCTAGCGGAATCGCTCACGTGCCTGCGCGATCGTCGATAGCGCCGCGTTGCGGTCATCCCAGCCCTTCATATCCGAATGCCGGCCAGCGTCGAGGTCCTTGTAGATCGAGAAGAAGTGGCTGATCTCGGCCCGGACCTGGGTCGGAAGATCCTCGAGATCGTTCAGCTCGTTCCACCCCGGATCGTTGCAGGGGACGCACACGACGTGATCGTCGGGTCCCTTTTCGTCGGCCATCTTCAACAGGCCGATGGCCTTGGTGAGCACCACGCATCCGGGGAAGGTCGGCTCTGAGACGCACACGAGCACGTCCAACGGGTCCCCGTCGGGCGCGAGGGTCTCGGGAACGTATCCATAGTCGGTCGGATACACCACCGACGCGGAAAGGAATCGATCCAGCTTGATCGCACCGAGCTCGGGGTCGTACTCGTACTTGTTGCGGCTCCCCTTGGGGATCTCGACGATGCACCTCAACACGTCATCGCTCATCTCGCGTTCCTTCCTCGCTTGCGCCTCGGCGGCGGCCGAGCCGGGTGATCGCCGCGAGCGTAGCGACTGCAGCGATCGCTCCAGCCGCCGTCAATCCAACCGAGCGGGCCGGCGCGCTCCTGACCGCGATCGTCACCGCCGCACCACCGCAGGCGCCGAGGGCGGCGACCACGAGACCGCCCCCGGCCGCGCGCCGATCACTCCCGGCCCAAGGCGCTGCACGCCCCGCAGCTCGATCGCCCGCTGCGCGAGCTCACACACGAGCAAGAAGCCGCCTCCGTAGACCGGGGCGAACACGATCCGGTCCTCCTGATGCACAAGAAACAACAGCGCCAGCACTGCGACGGACCACTGGACTGACCCCTGCCAGCCTGCCACCAATCCAAGCGCCAGCGCCAGCTCGGACAAGACCGGGAACCGCTCACAGCCGGCGCCGAACGAGCCCGACCAGCGCGGTAGCGGCGATCGCATCAATGCTCGTCGAGCAGGAAGCGCGACTCTCGGTCTACGCGCTAGCGCGGCGTGGGGTTTTTGAGCGTGCCTCACGGGGTACGCCTGCGCCAAAGGACAAAGGACCCCCAGGTGCCCACACAACGAAGCCGGGCGCGGCCCGGCCCACTCGCGCGGTTGGACCGGATCCCGGTCTGGCCCTACGAGCGCAAGCTGCTGTGGGTCGTGGGGGCGGGGTATTTCTTTGCCTTCTTCGACATCGTCACGATCTCGTTCGCCGCACCGGTGATCGCGACGCAGTTCCATGTGTCAAAAGCGACCGTCACGCTTTCGGTCACCAGCAGCTTGATCGGGTACATCATCGGCGCCTTCGCCGACAGCACGATCGCCGACAAATGGGGGCGTCGCCTCAGCCTGGGGATCTCGGTGGCCGTTTTCTCGGTCGGCACCGTGCTCACGGCGCTGAGCTCGGGCGTCGTGATGCTGATCGTGTTCAGGTTCATCGCGGGGCTGGGCATTGGCGCCGAGATCGCCGCCGTAACCACGTACATCGGAGAAATCTCGCCCGCGCCGCTGCGAGGGCGATACACCAGCTGGGCGACCACCGCGGCGTACGCGGGCTTCGCGGTAGTCCCCTTCATCGCGCGTGCGCTCGTGCCGACCTTCGCCTCGGGGTGGCGCATCCTGTTTTTGATCGGCGCGCTTGGCGGTGTGACGATCCTGTTCCTGCGCCGGGGGCTACCGCACTCGCCGCGATGGCTTGTCACCCAAGACCGCGGCGATGAAGCTGAGGAGGTGGTGCAGGCGGCCGAGGAGACGGCTCGCGAGGTCATGGACGAGGAGCTCCCCGAGCCCGAGCCCGTTCCCGACGAGGCGCGCGCCGAACGCTTCCCGATCCGCGCTTTGCTGCGACCCCCGATGGTCGGCCGCTTGGCGCTGTTCGTGGGAATCTGGTTCGTGTACTACATCGGCAACTATGGCTGGCTGACCTTGGCGCCGACGCTGTTCGTCGACAAGGGCTACAGCCTCGCGGACAGCACCACATATCTGATCGTCTCGGGCATCGGCTTCCTGGCCGGGGCCTACGCCACTACCCACTTCAGTGACCGCTTCGAGCGCAAGTACACCGCCGCCGGGTGCGCGCTCGCGTGGGGAATCTCGCTGTTGGTGATCGGTTACTTCGTCTCCCCGGCGATCATCATCGTGTTCGGCTTCATCGCGTCGATGACGATCGGGCTTCTGGTCCCGATGCTCTACACCTACACGGCCGAGCATTTCTCCACGAATGCACGGGCCACGGGAGTCGCCCTGACCGACGGGCTCGGGCACATCGGCGGCGCGCTGGCGCCGCTGATCGTCCTCGGCGCCAACACGGCCTGGGGCTTCTCATCGGCGTTTCTCGTGATGGGAATCACGGGCTTTGTCACTGGAGCGCTGATCCTGCTCGGGATTCGCGCTACCGGCCGCTCGCTCGAGAGCGCCGCTGCCGCGTAAAACGCGATTCTTCCCGCCGGCTAGAAGTCGTGCTCGGCGAGCCGCAACCCCCCCACCTGCTCGCTCTCGCTGATCGCGCTCATTGCCGGGACCATTTCGCTGGTGACCAGGCCGTGCTCGGACGTGAGCTCATCGACGATCTGAAATGAGCGCGCGGTGCGCTCGGGCGTATCGACTGCGATCGTGACCACCGGGACGTGACGCCGAATCTGAAAGAACTTGTCGCCGTGGGGCGCGTGGTCACCGTGAAACCCCCAGATCCCCCGCAGGCTCGTGGCCCCAACCGCGTCGGACTCCCGTAGCCGGCGGACGATCTCCAGATTCAGCGGGCGCCCCTCGTGGGTCGCACCCTGCGAGGTGTAGACCATCAGCTTCTGCCACAGCGCGAGGCCGCGCTCGTCGGTCCCGGGCAGCTCGTGCCGGGTGGCCAGTAGCTCTCCGTCGCGCTTGCAGATGCGGACGCGCTCGAGCGTCAGCAGCGGCTCGCGCAACATGCCGCCGAGCTCGGGCAAGACCTGGGCGATCTTCTCGCCCGAGCCGACGGCGATGATCATCATCGGAACGTCCGCGTTGCGAGCGAAGAACCGTGCCCGAGTGCGTCGTCCCCGCGCCGTGCCGTCGACGCCGAGCAGAACGCTGGCGCCGGCGATGCCACGCCGGTAGAGGAGGTCACAGACCGCGGCGAACGCGGGCGTGCGCGACACGCGTTCCTGGCGCCCCACGTACACGGTGAGCTTCGTCGCCTCGCCGAGGTGCTCCGGCAGGTCGATCGGGCCTATCTCCCCCGACAGCAGCCGGGCCCGCTCGAGCGTGATCAACCCGCGACGCTTGACCTGCATGACGAGCTCGAGGACCGATTCGATCCGTTCGCGCTTGTCCACCGCGACCGACACGACCGGCAGGTCCTCGGACAGTGAGAGCAAGCGATCGGTATGAAGGTGATGCAGGCGCCCGAACCCCTCGGCCCCGCGGAGCAGCACGCTGGCCTGCAGCCGGTGCCCGCCGTAGATGTCGAGCAGCTCGTCGGCGAGCAGGCGATCGTCGGCGCGGTCGCGTTCGCCGAAGTACGTCGTGAGCTTCAGGCAATCTTCGTTCACGCTTGGGCCCCGATAGCTCGACCAAGCGCCGCGGCTCCGACGCCGACCGTGACGCTGAGCAGCGCGTTGAGGATCGCCAGGGAACCGTTTCCATCCTCGGCCAGTCGGTGCGTTTCGAACATCCAGGTCGAGAAGGTGGTGTAGGAGCCGAGCGTCGCCGTACCCTCGAGCAGCAGAGCGTCGCCGCTCACGGCGAGGCCGGTGAGCAGGCCGAGCAACAACGCGCCGGTCGTGTTGACCGTCAGCGTGCCGAACGGAAACTCACGACGGGTACGGTCCCCGATCAGCGCTTCGAGCACGAAACGAAAGACGGCGCCGAGTCCGCCGAGCACCGCGACGGCGGCCCAGACCCACGTGCTCACGCGATCACCCGCACCCGCCGCACGAACGCGGTCGCGGCCCAGATCGCGACGTACCCCGCCGCGATGCTCGCGAGCGCGTAGCCGCCCGCCAAGCCGTACCGATGATGGTCGAGCATCTTGACAATCTCAACCTGCATCGTCGAAAACGTCGTGTAAGCGCCGCACAAGCCTGTCCCCAGGAGTGGCCGGCGGTAGGTCGACTGGGGCAAACGCTCCTGCAACCGCGTGGCGAAGTAGGCCAGCGCCAGCGAGCCGGTGACGTTGATCACGAACGTCGTCCACGGCCAGTCCGGCGCCCCGCCGGAGAACCTCAGGCCCAGCCCGACGCGCAGTAGGGCGCCGATCGCGCCACCGAGGAAGATCGCGGCGAGCTCGCGACGGTCAATCGCCGCCACCAGACCTCCTGGCCCTGTCGCCGATGCTTACCAACTCCCATCGCGGATGCGTTGACGTCGCGAAAGGAGCCATCAGCCCTTTCCGGCGGGCGGTTCGGAAGGGCAGCTAGACCGAGGCTAAGCGACCCTCACGTCAGCGACTCCATCTGACCGCCGCCAGGTTAGCGTAGACGGAAGCGACGAGTTACCGCTTGCTCGGAAGCGAGCGAGCATGGGCCACGCCGCGGGACACCCATCGCTCGAGCTGGCGCTTGGTGCGCAGCCCGTCGACGTCGACCCTCAGCCACCCCGTCATCACACGCCCGCGCATCTCGAACGGATGTGCGTGGGGCTTTGAGAGCAGCGCGTCGGTTTGCGCCGGGTCGACGCGCAGCAGCAGGCCGCCCTGGCCGCTGGCGCTGACCGCCAGGTTGCCGTCGATCAAGAACGCCAAGCCGCCGAACATCCGCTTTTCACCGACCCCAGGCTCGATCAGGACGAGCTCGCGGATGCGATTGGCGAGGTCTTCGTCGTACGCCACCGGCGCATTATCTCGTGGCTTAGGGTTAGGGCGCGACTAATCGCAGCCGAAAGGAACTCATGTCAAAGCTTTCACTTGCCGCCGCCGGCGCCAGCGCGCTTGCCGTGGGGCTGGCCGCCTGCGGCGGCTCCAGCAGCACGTCCTCGTCGGCCAGTTCAACGTCGTCGTCTGCCGCCGCGTCTTCGACGTCGTCGTCGGCGACTCCGGCCTCCTCGGCGTCAGCCGGCGGGGGGGCCGCCGGCGGGCTGTCGATCGCCGCGGACCCGAGCGGGAAGCTCGCGTTCACCAAGAAGACGCTTAGCGCCAAGGCCGGCACCGTCGAAATCGACTTCACCAACAAGGCCCCGCTGTCGCACAACCTCACGATCCAAAAGGGGACCAGCGGCGCGACCGTAGGCGCCACGCCCACCCTCGACGGCGGCAGCAAGACGCTGACGGTCAAGCTGGCGCCGGGGACGTACACGTTCTTCTGCAGTGTCCCGGGCCACCGGATGGCGGGCATGCAGGGCACGCTGACCGTCAAGTGATCCACCCTGGGCGCTAACGAGATCAAGCCCCAGGTCTACGCCGACCCCCGGCCGGCGGAGAGGCTGCAGCCGTTTCACGAGTGGGCGCGCACGCACGAGCCCGGGTGGACGTACGCCGCGGTCCGGGTCCTGCTGACGCCGGTGGCGCTCAGCCTGTACCGAACCCGGGCGCTGCACCGCTCCAACGTTCCGGCTTCGGGCGCGTTCATCCTGGCGCCCAACCACTTCTCGAACATGGACCACTTCTTCTGCGGGGTCTACCTGCGACGCCAGATTCGCTTCATGTCGAAGTCACAGTTCTTCGGCCACAACCCGCTGATCAGCTATCTGTTCCGCGTCTCGGGGCATTTCCCCGTACGCCGCGGGCACAGCGACGAGGAGGCGTTCCTCACGGCGCATTCGATCCTCGCCCGGGGCGGATGCGTCGGGATCTACGCCGAAGGCGGCCGATCGCGCTCTGGGGGACTCGGAGAGCCGCGGCCCGGCATCGGTCGCCTGGCGCTCGAGTCGGGTGCGCCGGTGGTGCCGGTCGCGATCCACGGCTCGCGCGCCGTACGTCAGTGGCGCCGCGCTCGCTTCCCAAGGGTCGCGGTCAGCTACGGCGAGCCGCTGCGGTTGCCGCGCACCGCCGCTCCGACCAGAGAGCAGCAGCTGGAGGCCGCGCGGCTGATCTTCGAGCGCGTCCGAGTGCTGTACGGCGAGCTCGACGCTCGCTGACCGACCGCAAGCTCCTCGCCAGCTAGCCGACCCCGAGACCCCTCCCGGCTTCTAGACCAGCAGCCGCTGGCCGGCGAAGATCAGGTTCGGGTCACCGGTGCCGATCCGCTTTGCGTTGCGATCCCAGATCTCGATGACCTTGTGCTCGATCGCCTCGTCGCCGGCACCGGCGGGCAGCAGGCCGCGGGCGATGCTCCACAGCGAGTCCCCCGGCTCGACGACCACGGATCCCGACCCGCCCGACGCCGGTCTGCCGCCGCTCGAGGCCGGCTTGTGGTGGCCGGAGCCCGCCGGCGTGTGGCCGGCCGGGCGCCTGTGGGCCACGGACCGGATCAGCGGCGCGCTGCGATCGACAACTGTCACGAGGCGAACGCGCTGTCCGCGACTGCCCACCACGATCGCCGAATAGGCGACGCCTGGGACGAGCTTGACGTGCACTCCCGATAGGAGCGGCGTGCTGTCGCCGGGACGCATCGCGCCGAGCGAATGCACGCCCGGGTTGACCGACAAATATGGGGTGGCCTGGGTGAAGCTGAGGCTCTTGACCGCGGGGCGCGAGTCGAGCGTCAGCTCGGGGCTGCCGAGCTCGGGGGCGGCGTGGATGACGCGGACGAGGCTCGTTGCCAATCAGCCAAGAGCTCGGGCTACCTCCCGCCGAGATCCACGAGGCGCTGACCGCCGTCGCCGCGACAAGCGCCGAGCAGCGAGCCGAGCGCGACCACCCGCAATCCCAGCCCGACCACCCGCAAGCCGAGCCCGAACCACCGCCCCGCGAGCCCGAACCACCGCCTCCCAGGCGCCGCCGCGTCTGGATGCCAGTCGGGGTGGTGCTGGCACTGCTCGTGATCCTTCTGATCGTCGCCGTCGCCTCGGGCGGCGGCTCGCGCCGCCGAGCCGTGACCCATGCCGCCTCGGCCCCCGCCACGGTTCCCGCTGCGGCCCCCGCTGCGGCGGCGCCATCGACCGCGACGTCGTCCTCGAGCTCCTCCCCCACCGTCAGCGCACGGCCGACGCAAGCGCTCGGCGCGTTACCCGACGGTCTCGCGCACGCCCGCGGGTCGATCATGCTCATCGGCGGACGGGCGCATCCAGCGCTCGAGTTGAGCGTCACCGGCCTTCCGAAACCGCGGCGCGGGCACTACGAGGTGTGGCTCTACAACTCGATCCTCGACTCGCGGCCGCTCGCGCGACTGCGGCCCGGCCTTCGACGACTGCACCTCGCGCTTCCCCAGGGCGCCCACCATTACCGGTGGATCGACATCTCCCTTCAGCCGGTCGGGTACGTCAACCACAGCGGCGAGTCGGTGCTGCGCGCCGCCAACCCCGCCGCGGGCCGCAGGCGCGGCTGAAGCGGAAACGGGCTCTCAGCTCAGCGCCGGCTCGACGACGGGCTGGGGGAGCGGGTGCGGGCTGGCGTAGTCGCGGGCGTCGAACTTCGCCAGGCGGCGCTGATAGGCGGGTACGGTAACCCGGCCACAGCGTCGAGTTTCGGCCCGTCGAGTCGGTGTACCAGCTCAGGCAGCCGCCGGCGGTCCAGACGCTGCCCTCGGTGCCGACGTCGACTTCAGCGACGACCCTCGCCTGGGCCGCCTCGGTCGGCTCGATCGCGGCCAAGCCACGCTCGCGGCGGTGGGCGAGCACACGGCGCAGGTAGGAGATCTGCGCCACCACGGTACGTTAGGATACCGCTCTCCACCGCGCAAGCGCCCGCCGTGTGGTCCTACAGCAGCGCGCCGGTCAGGATCGCCTTGACCGTGGCCCCCGCACTCGCGCGCAGCTCGCGCAGGTCACGCCCGCGCTGCAGCGAGATCACGGCGAGCTCGCGCAGCCCCCCGACGATGATGATCGCGGTGTCCATCGCCAGCGGCCGCACCCCGAGCTCTGGCTGCACCGCGCGGCCCGAATCGACCAACGCCACCAGCAGGACGGCGAAGCGCTCGAGCGTCGCCAGTCCACGCTCGGCGCCTGCCTCGCCGAGCCCGGGGAGCTCGCGCACGAAGCTCGCATACAGCGCCGGCTGCTGGCTGACGTTATCGATGTAGGCGTCGACAGCGGTGTCGACCTGCTGGTCGAGCGATTGGTCGGGGTGGACCGCGGCGGCGATCTGCTCCATCATCTCGTCGTTGGTCGCGTCGAACAGGGCCAGAAAGCAGGCGTCGCGGTCGGCGAAGTGCTCGTAGAAGTTGCGGCGCGATGTGCGGGCGATCCGGACCACGTCGGCGACCGTGGTGTCCCGGTAGCCCTTGTCCTCGATCGACGCAGCCATCGCGGCGATCAGCCGCTCGCGATGACCGACGGGCTCGGTAGCGGGGCTCAGGCTGCTTCCCGGCGCTCGACCACAACGCGCGCCCCGCGGCTGGGAATCGTGGTCACGTTGCGCTGCCGGGCGCGCTCGGGCTTGGGATCGGGCGCCACGAGGTCCGTGCGCCGGGCGATCGCGGCCAGCACCACGCGCTGCTCGGCCATCGCCAGCGATGCCCCCAGGCAGCGGCGGATGCCGCCGCCGAACGGAATCCAGGTGTACGTCCCCGGCTTATGATCGACGAACCGCTCGGGGCGAAACGCGAACGGCTCCGGGTACACGTCCTCGCGATGGTGCAGCGCGATGATGCTGACTGCGACCGGGGTGCCGGCCGGCAGCACGTACTCGCCAAACCGCCAGGGCCGCTTGACCATCCGCACGATCATCGGGATCACGGGCCGGTTGCGCATCCCCTCGTGGATCGTGGCCTCGACGTAGGCGCCGGCCCCGGGGTCGTCCGCGCGGATCGTCTCGCGCAGCTGCTCGTACGGCGCCGGCGTGCGGAGCAGGCGCTCGAAGATCCAGGCCAGCGAGTTGGCGGTGGTCTCGTGTCCGGCGAGCACCAGCGACAGGAGCTCGTCTCGAAGCTCCTGGTCGGTCAGGAGCTGGCCGTCCTCGTCGCGCGCGTGTAGCAGCAGCGAGAGGATGTCCGCGCGCTCGCCTGGGTCACCGGCGGCGGCGCGCCGTTCGCCGATCATCCGCAGCAGCTGACGGTCGATGATCCCGAGCAGCTCGCGCAGGATCCCGGTCGGCTCGCGGCGGCCGGCGTTCTGCAGCTCGATTAGCTGGAAAAGGGGGTTTGTCGAGGCCGCGAGCAGCCGCCTGAGCGTGCGGCGCAAGCGGTGCTCGGTGGTGCCGGGCGCGGGGCGGCCATCGATCCCGAACACGCCGCTCATGATCACGTCGAGGGTGAGCGCCTGCATCCGTGGCGCGAGCGCGAACGGCTCGCGCAGCGGCCAGCAGTCGATCTCGCGCTCGGCCACCTCAGAGATCATCTGCACGTAGCGCTGCACGGCCTCCCCGTGAAACGCCGGCAGCAGGAGCCGCCGCTGGCGCATGTGGCGCTCGCCGACCGAGGTCAGAACCGAGTTGGGGCCGAGGATCGGGCGCAGCGGCGACTCGCCCGTCAGCGACGGGGCGTCCTCCGGCTTGGCCTTCATCAACGAGCGCACGTGGTCGGGTGGCAGGTGACGACGAACGGCTGCTTGCGAGCCAGGACCTGCATCTGCCAGACATCGCCGAAGCGGCGATGCGCGCTGAGGTTGAAGGCCCGCGGGCGCGTCCCGAATCTGATCGTCTGGGCCCACCCCGGCAGCCCGTTGCCCGGCGGCATCCGGATGAACTGGCCGGAGTCGACCGGCCCGGCGGGCGATGCGGGCGCGGCGGCGACGCCGCTTTCGAAGCCTTCGGGCCGGATCTCGGTCTCGGCCAGCGTGATCACGGTACGATAGTGTACCTAACTCGCGCGCGGATGTAAAGCAGGGGCTGGCTCCCGCCCCCCGCCCGGCCCCGCGCCGCTAGCGCGTAGCGAACGCCGCGGCTTCGCGCTCCACCACCGCGATCAGGTTTCCGAGCTCGATGTTGGCGTCGAGCAGGTGCAGGCCCCAGGTCGCGTCCGGGCTCGGGTGAGGCACCTGGGCACCACCAAGCGGGCTCACCTCGAGCACGTTGGCTCCGTTGGTGAAAGCGCACCGGGCGCGGTAGCCGCCGGGCTCGCTGCTCCAGACGGTCGGCGGCCTCGGCTGGGTCAGCTTCAGCGCGGCGGTCCCCATCGCGATCAGCGTGCCGGGGGCAAACGGCGCCGACGGGAGGATCGGGTCGACCTTGGCGGCGCCGCCGCCGAGCGCGGCGGGGTTGGTGCACAGCACCTGCTCGCCGTTCACGGTGGTGCGACCAAAGAGGCTGTTCGACGGAGGGATCTGGTCGAAGGTCGAAAAGGCGATCACGCAGTGAAGCTGGCTCGTCGACCGGCAGGCGGGGACGTGCTTGAACGTTCCGCCGATGCCCCTGCCGCGCTTGACGAGCACGTTGCCGCCGAGCAGGATCGCCGACAGCAACCGCTTGCGCACGGCCGGCTTGGCGTCGACGTCCTTGGCGATCAGCTGCTCGAGCACGAATGAGCCCTGCGAGTGGCCGAGCAGGACGAAGCCGCGGCCGTGGTTGTACTTACGCAGATAGGTCTGAAACGCGGTGCGCACGTCGCTCAGCGGCAGCTTGAGCTCGGCCGACGACTCGGTGTTGCCGGCCTGCAGCGCGGGCACGGTGATCTGCCGGTACATGGGCGCGAACACGCGGCAGTACTGCGAGTAGCGGGCGGCCTGGTAGAGCGCGATCGAGCGCTCTTCCGGGTCGACGTGGAGGTTGGCGTTGACCGTCTTCTGATCGCTCACGGTCGGATACACGTAGAAGCAGTCGATCTTGGGATCGCGCACCGCCTTGGGCGTGATCACGCGCAGCTTGTGCAGGGTCGGCGAGTAGACGGTCGTCGACAGGCCGGGCGTGCACGGATCCGGGTGCTGGCCGGGCTTGCACAGCCACACGACCTTGGCCGAAGCCGCCTGCGAGCACGCCGCGAAGACGACGCCGAGAGCCAGCAAGAGCATCAACGGACGAGCGATCTGGGTTCGATTCATGGCGGCCCTATGAGTTCGGGGGCCGGTGCTGGGACCAGGGAGCGGCTGACTCTATCTGGCCGGCGAGCGAGTACAGGACATCCTCGGCGCCGAGCCGGCCGACGAGCTGCACGCTCAGCGGCAAGCCGTCGCCACCCAGTCCGGCCGGCACCGTGACCGCGGGCTGTCCGGTCAGGTTGAACAGCGGCGTGAACGGGGTGAAGCGCCCGGCGATGTTGATCGCCACCGGCGCCGACCGTCCGTAGCCGCCCTCGGCGGCGATCGCCGTCGTGGCGGTCCCCGGCGTGAGCAGCACGTCGACCTCGTCCCACAGCGCCATGATCCGCGCGCTCGTTGCCGGGCGCCGGGCGAGGAGCCGCGCGCTGCGCTTGGGAGGCACCAGATAGCGCCCGCCGGCCGCCATCTGGCGCGTCGTGCGCTCGAGCCTCGAGCGGTCGGGCACCTCGAGTGACTGCCGGTAGATCCCGCGCAGCCACAACTGCAAGAACTCGAGCTGCGCGAGGCCGTAGCCGGGGTCGCGCGCCACCACGTCGTGCCCGAGGTCTGACAGCAGCGCGGCGGTCCGCTCCCAGGCGCCGCGCTGATCAGTCGAGACGCTCGCGAGCAGTCCCGGCGGCAGCTTGCGCGAGACCGCGATCCGCAGTCGCGCGGGCGGTGCCGTATTCGCGGCCGCGTCTGAGTAGCGGCCGGCGAACGGCGGCGCGATGTACTCCTCGCCGGGCAGTGCGCCGTGCATCGCGTCGAGCAGCAGCGCACTGTCGCCCACGGTTCGCGCCAGGCCGCCGTACGCCGACAGGCCCAGCCACCCCGGTCCGGCCGGCAGCGCCGAGACGCGGCCGCGGGTCGGCTTCATTCCGACCAAGCCGCAGCACGCGGCGGGGATCCGGATCGAGCCGCCGCCGTCCGAAGCGGTCGCGGCGGGGACCATCCCGGCCGCCACCGCAGCCGCCGAGCCGCCCGACGATCCGCCGGGCGTGCGCTCGCTGTCCCACGGATTGCGGGTCACCCCGTTGGCTGCGGTCGCGGTCCAGGGGAAGATCATCAGCTCGGGGACGTTGGTGATTCCGATCGGAATCGCTCCCGCCCCACGCAGCCTGCGAACCGCTTCGGCGTCGGCGGGCGCGGGGGGCCCGAAGCTCCGCGAGCCCTTCGTCGCCACCTGCCCCGCCAGCGGGATCTCGTCCTTGACGGCGATCGGCACCCCCGCCAGCAGCCCGTCAGATCCGGCCGCGCGATCGGCCTCGGCCAGCGCCTGCTCGGCGAGCGTGATCCGGAACGCGTTCAGTCGCGGGTCGAGCGCCTCGATCCTCCGCAGGAAGAGCTCGACCAGCTCGCGCGGGGTCACCTCCCGCGAGTGGACCATCTCGGCGAGCGCCGCCGGGCCGACGAAGGCGAGCTCGATCTCGGCGGTCGCGGTCACGAGAGCGCCACCACCAGCTCGCGAATCGCGCCCGGATAGCGGTAGGAGATGCCGCCGTGCTTGCCATCGAACAGCTTGAGCGTGTGCGGCACCCTGAGCTTGGTCAACTCGTCGGAGAACGCCTGCGCGCCGAGGTCCAAAAACCACTCGTCGCTGCGGCCGGCGTCCAAGTAGATGCGGCGCATGCTGCGCAGTGCGTCGGCGTGAACGGGCGCCATCCGCACCGGATCGAGCGCCAGCCACTTGTTCCACACGTCCTGCATCAGCCGTCCGGTCGAGATCTCAAACGGGATCAGCGCCTCTCCGGGACGGTCGGGATCGGGCGAGTAGGCGCACGCGTAGCCGTAGAGCTCGAGCGGCTTTCCGAACCGGGCGAAGTCGAAGCTCTCAGCCTCGGCCAGCCGCTCGTGGAAGACCTGAAACGAGCCGTCGAAACCGTCGCGAAGCTCGCGCGCGACGGTCGGGAAATCGGGTTGGTAGCAGCACTCGAACAGGGCGTCGCCGGCGTGTGAGGCGAGCGCTCCGAACACGTCGGGGCGCAGCATCGGCAGGACCATCGCCCCGTATCCACCCGAGGACTTGCCGTTCAGCCCGCGATGGTCGCGGTCGGCCAGTGTCGGATAGCGCTCGTCCACGAACGGGACCACCTCGTCGCAGAGGTAATCGAGATAGCGGCCGGTGCTCGTCGAGTTCAAAAACTGCGAGCCGCCCCGTGACGTCCAGGCGTCGACGAGCACGATTATCGCCTCCGGACATTGATCATCGGCGAAC
The DNA here is from genome assembly GCA_050997795.1 of Solirubrobacteraceae bacterium. GTDB lineage: Bacteria > Actinomycetota > Thermoleophilia > Solirubrobacterales > Solirubrobacteraceae > Palsa-465. The sequence continues at coordinate 14,361 of JBPCQU010000155.1, forward strand.
ATCGCGTCGAGACGCTCGACCAGCGTCGACTCGAACGCCGACCGCGAGAGCCACATGTCGAGCTGGCCGGTGAAGCCCTGGATCACGTACACCGAAGGCAACCCTCCCCCAGCTCCGGGCTCCACCCCGGGCGGGCGGTAGACGTACAGGGGGCGCCGGGCGGGGTCACCGAGGGGGTTTCCCTCAAGCAACTCGGATTGCACCACGATCCGGTCAAGCGAGCCGGCCAGCGGACGGTCCCAGGGAGCGCCGGCAAGCTCCTGCACCTCGACAAGGCTCATCCCGGCAACCTACGCCAAAACCGGCTTGTGCAGACGCGCCGTGTGATCCTGCCGACTCGCCGTGCGTGGGTGGGCGGGGCCGAAGTCACGCGGGTATAGTCGATTTGAGGGTTTGATTCACGGCCTCCTGACCAGCCGAAATGACCGACCGAGCGAAGACGCAGCCGCCGAGCACCAACGGAGCCGGAGCCGACCTCGACGCCGTCGAGACGACCGAGTGGCTCGAGGCGCTGGACGCCGTCGTTTCCCGTGACGGACCGGACCGCGCCCGCCAGATCCTCACGCGGGTGGTGGAACGCGCCCAGCACGCCGGCGCGGGCACGATCGCGAGCCTCAACACCGCCTACATCAACACGATCCCGGCCGAACGCGAGCCCAAGTTCCCGGGCGACCCCGCGCTCGAGCGGCGGCTGCGTTCGATCGTCCGCTGGAACGCGATCGCGATGGTGGTGCGCGCGAATGAGGCCTCGGCGGGGCTGGGCGGCCACATCGCCACCTACAGCTCGCTGGCCACGCTGATGGAGGTCGGCTACAACCACTTCTGGCACGCG
>JBPCQU010000157.1:0-3286 GCA_050997795.1 Solirubrobacteraceae bacterium
CGAAGGGGATCGGATGCACTCGCGGGGGCGTGATCGAGACGACCTTCAAGGACGAGACCGAAACGGACCTGTTCGGCGAGCAGGCGGTCCTCTGCGGCGGCGTCACCGAGCTCGTGCGCGCCGGCTATGAGACGCTCGTCGACGCCGGATACGACCCGCGCCTGGCCTACTTCGAGTGCATGCACGAGCTCAAGCTGATCGTCGACCTGATGTACGAGAAGGGGATCGCCGGAATGCGCTACTCGATCTCCAACACCGCCGAGTACGGCGATCTCACGCGGGGAAAGCGGGTGATCGGCGAAGAGTCTCGCCAGGCCATGAAGGAGCTGCTGGGCCAGATCCAGAATGGGTCTTTCGCGCGCGAGTGGATCGCTGAGAACCGGGCCGGCCAGGAGAACTTCAAGCGGATGCGCTCCGAGCAGGCGGGCCACCAGGTGGAGGTCGTGGGCCGTGAGCTGCGCGACCAGATGGACTGGATCGACACCGAGTTTCAGGAGTAGCGCCCGCCGGGAGTCGCGGGTGCGATCCCGGATCGACGGCCGAGCAAGCTCTCCAGCCGCGCCATGACCGAGACCCAGACCGTCCCGCAAATCCCCGCCGACCTCAAGCCGGCCGACGGTCGCTTCGGCTCGGGACCTTCCCGGGTCCGCGCCGCCCAGCTCGAGCACCTGGCCGGCTCGGGGGCCGCCGTAATCGGCACCTCGCACCGCCAGCCGCCGGTCAAGGACCTGGTGGCCCGGATCCGCGCGGGGATCGCCGAGCTGCTGGCACTCCCCGACGGCTACGAGGTCGCGCTCGGTAACGGCGGCACGACCGCGTTCTGGGACGCGGCTGCGTGCTCGCTGGTTCGCGAGCGGGCGCTTCACCTGGTCTACGGGGAGTTCTCAGCCAAGTTCGCGTCCTGCACCCGCGACGCTCCGTTCCTGGCCGACCCGGTCGTGATCGAGGCCGCCTTCGGCGACGCCCCGCAGCCGACCGCCGCCCCCGGCGTCGACGTGATCGCGTGGGCGCACAACGAGACCTCGACCGGCGTCATGGTCCCCGTCTGCCGGCCCGCGGGCTCCGAGCCGGCCCTGGTGCTGATCGACGCGACCTCGGGCGCCGGAGGGCTGCCGGTCGACGTGAGCGCTTGCGACGTCTACTACTTCGCGCCCCAGAAGGGGTTCGCCTCCGACGGTGGCTTGTGGCTGGCGGCGCTCAGCTCGGCGGCGCTTGCGCGGATCGACGAGATCGCTGAGTCCAAGCCCGGGGGTCGGTGGATACCGGCCTTTTTGTCGCTGCGCACGGCGCTCGAGAACTCGATCAAGGATCAGACCTACAACACACCGGCGATCGCGACCCTGGTGCTGCTCTCAGACCAGCTCGACTGGATGCTCTCCCGTGGCGGCCTGGAGGCGATGGTGGCGCGCACGCGGGCGTCGTCGAGCCACCTCTACCGCTGGGCGGAGAACCACCCCCACGCGACCCCTTTCGTGGCCGAGCCGGCGAAACGCTCGCTGGTCGTCGGGACGATCGACTTCGACGCCGACGTCGATGCTGCGGCGCTGGCGGCGGCGCTTCGAGCCAACGGGATCGTCGACGTCGAGCCGTACCGCAAGCTGGGCCGCAACCAGTTGCGGATCGCCATGTTCCCCGCTACCGACCCGGCTGACGTAGAGGCGCTAACGGCCTGCATCGACTGGCTGCTGGAGCGCAGCTCGTGAGCGGGGCGTCGCCTCGGGTCCTGGTCGCCGAGAAGATCGGACAATCCGGGATCGACCTGCTGCGCGAGCACTTCGAGGTCGACCTCGGAGCGGACTGGAGCGCCGAAGAGCTGGCCGAGCGGATCGGCGGATACGACGGAATCCTGATCCGCTCCGCGACGCGGCTCGACGCCGCCCTGCTCGAGCGGGCACAGCGCCTGCGCGCGGTCGGCCGCGCCGGCGTCGGCGTCGACAACGTCGATGTGCAGGCGGCGACCAAGCGCGGGATCGTGGTCGCCAACGCGCCGCAATCCAACGTGATCACGGCCGCCGAGCACACGATGGCGCTGCTGCTCGCGCTGGCGCGAAACGTTCCGCAGGCGCACCTGTCGCTGACCAGCGGCCGCTGGGAGCGGGCCAAGTTCTCGGGCGTAGAGCTGTACGACAAGACGCTCGGCATCCTCGGGTTCGGCCGTATCGGGCAGCTCGTCGCCCAGCGCGCACGGGGCTTTCACATGAAGGTAGTGGCGTTTGACCCTTTCGTGGGCGCCGAGCGCTACCGCGAGCTCGGCGTGGAGCGGGCCGACACTTCGGAGGAGGTGTACGCGGTCGCCGACTTCCTCACGCTGCACCTGCCCAACACCCCCGAAACGGAGGGGTGGCTCGACGCCGACACGCTCGCCAAGTGCAAGGACGGCGTGCGGATCCTCAACGTGGCCCGCGGGCCGCTGGTGGTCGAAGATGACCTTCAGGCGGCGCTGGACTCGGGCAAGGTGGCGGGAGCGGCGCTCGACGTGTTCCGGGCTGAGCCGGTGACCGAGCACCCGCTGTTTCGCTACCCGAACGTGATCGTGACTCCGCACCTCGGAGCCTCGACCGCCGAGGCGACCGACCGCGCCGGTTACCAGGCCGCCGAGCAGGTGGTCGCGGCGCTGAGCGGCGGCGTCGTCACCAGCGCCGTCAACGTCCCCGCGATTCCCGCCGAGGACGTGGAGTTCTTGGGCCCGTATGTGCCGCTGTGCGCCTCGCTGGGGCGAATCGCGATCGCGCTGGCGGTGCAGGAGGGCTCGTCTGTCGACCGTGTGCAGACGGACTTCTTCGGGCGGCTGGCCGACCGCGACACGAGGCTGCTTTCGATCGAGGTACTGCTCGGCGTGCTCGCCGGGCACACCGAGGAGGACATCAACGCGGTCAACGCACCGGCGATCGCCGAGGAGCGCGGGATCCGCGTGGTCGAGACCAAGCACAGCACCGCCCGCGACTACACCGATCTGGTCCGGGTCGGGGTGACGGCCGGCGAGAGCGCCGTCCGTGTCGCCGGGACGCTCATCGGCCAGCGCAACCGGCCGCACCTGCTCGAGGCCTGGGGGCAGCGCTTCGATGTCCAGCTCGAAGACCACATCACACTGTTTCGCTATCGGGACTTGCCCGGCATGCTGGGACGTGTCGGTACGGCCTTCGGCCAGCATGGCGTCAACATCGTCTCGGCCGCCGTCGGGCGCCAGCCCGAGGAGGCCCTGACCGGAGACGGCCGGCTCGCCGCGATGGTGATCACCACCGGCTCGCCGGTTCCGCCCGAGGTCGTGGAGGAGATCGTCGCCAGC
>JBPCQU010000171.1:0-10401 GCA_050997795.1 Solirubrobacteraceae bacterium
ACGTACGCCACCGAATGCGGCAGCGCGGCGATCGTGTCGATCTCGTAGCGCAGGAAGGACTCCCAGGTCGGCAGTGAGCCGGCGCGCTTGACGCAGCTCGAGTTGCCGATCGCATCGGTCTCGAGCAGGAACACGGCCGGTCGTCGGTCGACCGCCTCGGCGAGCTCGTCGACCCGGCGCTTGAACACCGGTCCGGCGGCGCGGAGCGCGCCTGGCCGCGGGCAAAGGCCCGCCGCAGGGTGCAGGAAGTAGGTGTTGAGAATCGGGATCGACCCGGGATCCGCGGCCAGGTTGTCGCACAGGAGCTTCTCCGTCTGCAGGTAGATCGCGCCGGGACCGCCGCCGCGCGAGAAGGCGCTCAGCCGCTGGACCTCGGGCTCGGAGGCGATCTTCGACAGCTCGGCGATCTCGTGTGCGGGCCCCGGGCTGGCGGCGAGGCTGCCCTATAGTGGGCCCGACTGGAGCCCCTGATCGAGCCTCGCCCACGACTCGTCGTCCGGGAGCGCCGTCGGGTTCAGGCCCATCAGCTGTGCGATCGCGCCGGCGGCGGCGCCGTGAGTGGGGCCGTCGACGAAGAAGCGGGCGCCGTTGAGCGGGTTGGGACCCGGTGGCGTGGGGAGCGCGAGCGGGTTCGACCGGTCGCGCCCCGCCGAATAGGGCTCGGGGCACTGCTGGACATAGGCGGCGTGCGCCTGCGCGGCCCGAGCGCCCGCGCCGGCTACCCGGCCGAGGCCCAGGACCGCGAGGCCCCCGAGCGTGCTGAGCGCGACCAGCGCGAGCACGACCCTCCGCGGGCGATGGCTCAGGCTCGAGGTTGTCCGCCGCGGGGCGGCGGCGGCCGGACGCACGCCTCCGGTATCGGCGTGATCGACCAACGTCTGGAGCCGACGGCAGATTGCGTCCAGATCCCTGGACGGCGCGCGACCGAGCGGCTCGCCACGGCCCGCTGCGATCGCCCGGCGGCGGACGAGCTTTCAGTCCTATAGCCTCGCCCGGCAAATGGTGACGTGCGACGTATGGATCCGCCGCGCCCCGGACGAGCTCTGTGTCGAGCTCCAGCGCTCCTGAGCGCGACCGCCCCCATCGACCCCGGCTGGGCGCGGCGCCGCCTGCACTTCGTCGGCATCGGAGGCGCCGGCATGAGCGGACTGGCCCTGATCGCCGAGGCGCTCGGCGCGCAGGTGACGGGCTCTGATCGCGCCGAGTCACCGTACACGGGCCGGCTGCGCGCGGCCGGCATCGAGCCGCTGCTCGGGCACGCGAGCGCCAATGTCCCGCGCGACGCCGAGGTCGTCTACTCGAGCGCGATCCGAGATGACAACCCGGAGCGCGGGGCGGGAACGCACGAGCTTCACCGAGCCGACCTGCTGGCCGAGATCGCCGGCCTGCGCCGCTGCCTCGCGGTGACCGGGACGCACGGAAAGACGACCACCGCCGCGATGGCCGTCCACGCGCTCCGCGGAGCCGGACTGGATCCGTCTTACGTGGTGGGCGGCGAGCTGCGCTGCACGGGTTCCAACGCGGGGTGGGGTACGGGGGAGTGGATCGTGATCGAGGCCGACGAGTCCGACCGTTCGCTGCTCAAGCTCCAGCCCGAGATCGCGGTCCTCACCAACGCCGAGCTCGACCACCACGCGACGTATTCCTCGCGGCTCGAGCTGGAAGCGACGTTTGCGACCTTCATGGCCCGCGCCGGCGATCGTGCGGTGGTTTGGGACCGGCCCGCCCTGCGGGCCCTGTGCCCCGCCGATGCGACGCCGTATGACGCCCCCGAGCCCGAGCTCGGACCCGGGGCCTCGCGCTTTCAGTGGCGCGGGCTCTGGGTCGATCTGCCCGTGCCGGGGGCTCACAACGCGGTCAACGCCGCCGGCGCGCTGACGGCGTGCGCGCTCGCGGGCGCCGACCCGAAGCGCGCTGCCGCGGCGCTGTCTGACTTCAGCGGTACCCGCCGGCGCTTCGAGCTGCTCGGCGTGACGCGATCGGGAGCGACGGTCTACGACGACTACGCCCACCACCCGACCGAGGTCGCGGCGACAGTCGCCGCGGCCAGGACCCTGCGCCCGGCGCGGCTGGTGGCCGGCTTTCAGCCCCACCTCTACTCGCGCACGCGCGAGCTCGCGCAGGCCTTCGGCGCAGCGCTCGCGACCGCCGACGCCGTGGTCGTCCTGCCCGTCTACGCGGCCCGGGAGCGCGCGGCGGACTTCCCGGGCGTCGACGGGCACCTGATCGCCGCCGCGACCGCGGACGCGGCCCCGGTGCACCTGGTGGCGTGGATGCCGGGATTCGATCAGGCGCAGGCGTTCCTGCGCTCCACGCTGCGCGCGGGGGATCTCTGCCTGATGATGGGCGCCGGCGACGTCGATTCGCTGGCCAGGTCATTGCTCGGCTGAGCGCCCGCCGCCTCGCCTTCTACCCTGGCTGCACTATGTCCGGGCTCCCCGACGGCGTCGAGCGCGACTATCCGCTCGCGCGACTGACCACTATCCGGACCGGGGGCCACGCGGAGCTGTTCGCCCGGCCGGGCTCGCTCGCGGCGCTCGAGCGGATCCTGGCCTGGGCCGGCAGCGCGGGCGTCGAGGTAGGGGTCGTCGGATCGGGGTCGAACCTCCTGGTGGCGGACGCCGGCGTGGCCGGGCTCGTGGTGAAACTTGATCAGGAGCTGAGCGAGATCGAGCTGGGCGGCACGCACATCGAGTGCGGCGGTGGAGCGCGCCTGCCCGCCGTCTCGGCCCGGGCGGCCAGAGCCGGACTGAGTGGGATCGAGTTCGGGGTCAACATCCCGGGGACGGTCGGCGGCGCGGTGCGGATGAACGCCAACGCCTACGGCGGCGAGCTCGCCCGGGCGCTCGAGTGGGTTGACGTCGTGAGCGCTTCAGGGACGGCCCGTCGTCGGCCCGAGGAGCTCGGCTTCGCCTACCGCCGTTCGACCCTCGGCGCGGGGGAGGTCATCGGCCGGGCATCGTTCGCGCTGGCGCCTGCGGCTCCCGAGGAGGTCAAGCGAACCCTGGCCGACATGCGCCGCATGCGCAAGGAGGCGCAGCCGTCCGGGATCAAGACGTTCGGCTCGACGTTCAAGAACCCCACCGACACACGGGCGCAAGGCCGGAGCGCGGGCCAGCTGCTCGAGGCGGCGGGGTGCCGAGGATTGCGGATCGGGGGCGCCGGCTTCTCGGAAAAGCACGCGAACTTCATCGAGAACCACGGCGCCGCCCGCACGGCCGACGTCGTGGCCGTGATGGCTGAGGGCCGGCGGCGGGTCAAGGAGCACTTCGGAGTCGAGCTCGAGCCCGAGGTGCAATCGCTGGGTCCGGTGGCGCTCCCGCGCGAATGGGAGCCGACGTGATCGGCGCCGGCCGGCACATCCGCCGCATCGGACGGCTGCGCCGCCCCGGGCCACGGCTGACGGCGGCGATCGTGGCGCTCGTGATCCTGCTGGGGGGAGGGTTCTTGTGGCTGCGCGACTCCTCGCTGGTCGCCGTCCAACACGTCCGCATCACCGGCGCGAGCGGCCCCGACGCGGCCCAGATCCGCTCGGCGCTCGTAGCGGCCGCCCAGAACATGACCACGCTCGACGTCAAGACAGGCCAGCTGCGGACCGCCGTCGCTCCATACCCGGTCGTCAAGCGCCTCGATGTGAGCACTCAGTTCCCCCACGGGATGCTGATCCGCGTGATCGAGCAGGCTCCCGTCGCGGTCGTCCTGACGGGCCCCCGTCGGATCGCGGTCTCGGGGGACGGAACGCTGCTGCACGACGTGGTGCCGATCTCCTCGCTGCCGACGATCTCGCTTCACGTACCGCCTGGCGGCTCTCGCCTGACCGGATACGCCCTCAGCGAGGCGCGGCTGCTGGGCGCCGCTCCGTATCCGCTGCTGCCGAAGGTCGCCCAGGTCACCGACGGCGCCGCGCACGGGCTGGTCGCCCAGCTGCGGAGCGGTCCGAGCCTCTACTTCGGCGGTCCGACCCAGTTGGTCGCCAAGTGGGAGGCGGCGACCGAGGTGCTCGCCAGCCCGGGTTCGGCCGGGGCCGTGTACGTCGACGTCACCGACCCAAGACGCCCGGCAGCCGGAGGTTAACCCTCGAGTAGAGGCTTACCCCGCGTTCTCACCAAGTCTCCCGGCTGCCATGAGAGTTCCCCGTTCTGCAACGATCGTTGCGAGCGAGGCGGCGCGTTGACTTCTCGCAACCCTAGGCCGTAACGTGCCAAACTGCTTTTCTCGCACGAGCGAGCGTAAACACTCAACGCTATATCGAGGGTCGGACGGGAGACATGGAAAGCGGAAGCTACCTGGCAGTCATCAAGGTCGTCGGTGTCGGCGGCGGTGGAACCAACGCCGTCAACCGCATGGTCGACGCGGGGCTGCGGGGCGTCGAGTTCGTCGCCTGCAACACGGATGCGCAGGCGCTCGCGATGTGCGACGCCGACATCAAGCTGAACATCGGCCACGAGCTGACAAAGGGTCTCGGCGCCGGTTCGGACCCGGAGATGGGTCACGGCGCGGCCGCCGAGTCGCGGGACGAGATCAAGGAGGCGCTCAAAGGCGCCGACATGGTGTTCGTGACGGCGGGCGAGGGTGGCGGCACCGGCACGGGCGCCGCGCCCGTGATCGCCGAGATCGCCAAGAACGAGATCGGGGCGCTGACCGTCGGGGTGGTCACGAGGCCGTTCTCGTTCGAGGGCACCCAGCGAGCCCGCCAGGCCCACGAGGGAATCCAGCGTCTGCGCGAGAACGTCGACACGCTGATCGTGATCCCCAACGAGAAGCTGCTGGCGATCGTCGAGCGCCGCACCACGATGCTGGACGCGTTCCGCGAGGCCGACAACGTGCTCCGCCAAGGCGTCCAGGGGATCACCGACCTGATCACAATTCCCGGGCTGATCAACCTCGACTTCGCCGACGTGCGCACAATCATGCACGACGCCGGCAGCGCGCTGATGGGGATCGGTACTGCGGCGGGAGAGAACCGCGCCGCCGAGGCGGCCAAGGTCGCGATCTCCTCGCCCCTGCTGGAGGAGTCCGTCGAGGGCGCGACGGGGATCCTGCTCAACATCACCGGCGGCCACGACCTCGGGCTGTTCGAGGTCAACGAGGCGGCCGAGATCGTGCAGAACTCGGGGGACTCGGACTCCAACATGATCTTCGGCGCCGTGATCGACGACGCCCTCGGCGACGAGGTGCGCGTGACCGTGATCGCCACCGGCTTCGACCATGGCCATCGCAGCCCGAGCACCGCGCGCGAGACCACCCGCCGCGAGCGGCGCGACCGCGACGTGACGATGGACGACCGCCAGCGCTCGTCGCTTGAGATCTCAGACGACGACATCGACATCCCGTCGTTCCTCAAGAACCGCTAACCCGCCCGGGCGCCTTGTAGCCTGGGGGCAGTGTCCTCGCACACCGAGACCGCCCTGCGACAGACGCCGCTGCACGACCGTCACGCCGCTGCAGGAGCGAAGCTCGTCTCGTTCGCCGGCTTCGAGATGCCGGTCCAGTACGAGGGGATCCGCGCGGAGCATCTGGCGGTTCGCCGCCGCGCCGGCGTGTTCGACGTCTCGCACATGGGACAGATCGAGACCCGCGGCCCGGAGGCGCCGGCGCTGGTGCAGAGACTGCTCTCCAACGACGTCCGCAAGCTGCCCGAGGGCGGCGCGCAGTACAGCGTGATGTGCAACGAGGACGGGGGCGTGCTCGACGATCTGTTCACCTACAGGCTCGCCGAGCGCCACTTCCTGACGGTCACCAACGCCGCCAACCACGAGCGCGACCTGGCGTGGTTCCAAGCCCACGCTCACGGCTTCGACGTCGACGTGGTCGACCGCCGCCAGGAGTTCGCGATGCTCGCCGTTCAGGGACCGCGTGCCCGCGCGATTCTGAGTGGGCTCGCCGACGGCGCCCTGCCGCCCCGGATGCACTGCTGCGAGCGGTCGCTGGCGGGTTCCCCGATGCTCGTCTGCGGAACCGGCTACACGGGCGAGGACGGCGCCGAGCTGCTCCTGGAGCCCGAGCTCGCACCGCCGATGTGGGATGCGCTGCTCGCCGCCGGCGCCACACCGGTTGGCCTCGGCGCGCGTGACACGCTCAGACTGGAGGTGTGCTTCCACCTCTACGGCAATGACCTGAGCGAGGAGCGGGGGCCGATCGAGGCGGGCCTGGGCTGGTGCTGCAAGGAGCAGACGGGCTTCATCGGCTCCGAGGCCGTCGCCCGCGTCCGCGCGGCCGGACCCGCCGAGAAGCTCGTGGCGTTCACGATCGAGGGCCCCGGGATCGCGCGTCAGGGGAATCCAATCGCCGGCGGCGGGACGGTGACCAGCGGTACGTTCTCGCCCTGCCTGCAGCGGGGGATCGGGATGGCGTACGTCCCGGCGCCCCGCGCGCAGCCCGGCACGCGGCTCGAGGTCGACGTCCGCGGCAACTCCCGCGCCGCCGTCGTGCAGTCAAAGCCCATCTACGAGAAGGAGAGCTGAGATCGTGGCCGATCCGAGCTACCCCGAGGATCTGCTCTACCACGCCGAGCACGACTGGGCCCGAATCGACGGCGAGCAGGCGACGTTCGGGATCACCTGGTACGCGCAGGACTCGCTGGGCGAGGTGGTGTTCTTCGACCCGCCGGAGGTCGGCGCGCGGGTGTCGAAGGACGCTTCGTACACCGAGGTCGAGTCGGTCAAGGCGGTCTCGGACGTCATCGCTCCGCTGTCGGGAGAGGTGGTGGCGGTCAACGGGGCCCTGGCCGACAAGCCCGAGACGATCAACGAAGACCCCTATGGCGAGGGTTGGCTGGTCAAGGTCAAGCTGTCTGACCCCTCCGAGCAGGATTCGCTGCTGGATGCCTCGGCCTATGAGGCGACGCTCAGGTGAGTGAGTACACCGCCGCCACTGACTCGGACCGGCGCGAGATGCTCGCGGCGATCGGTGCGGACTCGGTCGAGGATCTGTTCGCCGACATCCCGGCCGGCCTGCGCCTGACCGCGCCGCTGGATCTGGGCGGCGGGCTGTCGGAGCAGGAGGTCTATGACGAGTTGCGCGCGCTGGCGGCGCGAAACGTGAGCACCGAGGATGAGCTGTGCTTTTTGGGTGCGGGCATGTATGACCATTACGTCCCGGCGCTGGTGGACGCGATCACGAGCCGTTCGGAGTTCCTGACCCCGTACACGCCCTATCAGCCTGAGGTCTCTCAGGGCGGCCTGCAGGCGATGTTCGAGTACCAGACCGCGATCTGCGAGCTGACCGGCCTACCGGTGTCCAACGCTTCGGTGTACGAGGGTCCCAGCGCGGTCGCGGCAGCCGGATACGTGGCCAAGTTGTCGAGCTCGAGCTCGAGCTCGCGTTCGAGCTCTGAGGGCGGGCGGTTCGTCGTCTCGCGCGGGGTGCACCCACATTCGCGCGAGACGCTGGTCACGCTCGCGCGTGGCTGGGGGATGGAGGTGGTGGAGGCGCCTTTGCAGGACGGTGTCACGGCGCTGCCGGACCTCGGCTCGGGCGTCAGCGCCGTGATCGTGCAGCAGCCCAACTTCCTCGGCGCGGTCGAGGACCTCGAGGCGCGGCCCACCCCCGCGCACGAGGCCGGCGCGCTGTGCATCGGCGCGTGTGACCCGCTGGCGCTCGGGCTGCTGCGCTCGCCCGGGGAGTGTGGCGTGGATATCGCCGTCGGGGAGGGCCAGACGCTCGGCAACCGGCTGGATTTCGGCGGTCCATCGTTTGGCTTCTTCGCCGCCACCGAGGCGCTGATCCGGCGGATCCCCGGGCGGATCGCCGGCGAGACGCGAGATCTCGAGGGCAAGCGTGGCTTCGTGCTCACGCTCCAGACGCGCGAGCAGCACATCCGCCGCGAGAAGGCGACCTCGAACATCTGCACCGCCCAGGCGCTGAACGCGCTGGCGGGGGTCATCTACCTGAGCTGGCTCGGACGGCGGGGGATCGTCGAGCTCTGCGAGCTGATGCTGCGGCGGACCGCATATGCGCGGGAGCGCCTGCAGGAGCTCGAGGGCGTCACGCCGCTGCACGCGCAGCCGGTGGTGCGGGAGTTCGCGCTCGCGCTCGACGCCCCCGTCGAGCGCGTGATCGCCCGCTGCCTGGAGCAGGGGGTCAACCCGGGCTACGCGCTGCACCACGACTACCCCGAGTACTCAGACGGGCTGCTGGTGGCGATCACCGAGCGGCGCACGCGGGCCGAGATCGACCGGCTCACGTCGGTCCTGGAGCGCGCGGTCGCGACCGAGCGCAGCCGGACGCGGCAGGAGCTGAGGGCATGATTGCCGCGGCCGACGACGAGCTGACGATCTTCGAGCGCTCCAAGCCGGGCCGCCGAGCGTTCGTCGCGCCGGCGTTGGACGTTTCCGATCGCCCGCTCGACGAGCTGCTCGCCCCGCAGCTGCGCCGGGCGCAGCCGCCGCGCCTGCCCGAGGTCTCCGAGCCCGAGATCGTGCGCCACTACAACCGCCTCTCGAAGCGCAACTTCGACCTCGACACGGGCTTCTATCCGCTGGGGTCGTGCACGATGAAGCACAACCCCAAGCTGCACGAGCGGGTGGCGGCGCTGCCCGGGCACTGCAAGCTGCATCCGCTCCAGCGCGCCGATCGTGCGCAGGGAGCGCTGGAGCTGATGTGGCGCCTGCAGGCCGCGCTGTCCGAGATAGCCGGACTGCCGCACGTCTCGCTGCAGCCCTCGGCCGGTTCGCACGGCGAGCTCGCGGGCGTGCTGTTGACGCGCGCCTACCACGAGGACCGCGGGGAGCACCGCACCAAGGTGCTGACGCCCGACACCGCCCACGGGACCAACCCCGCGACCGTGACCATGGCCGGTTACGAGGTGGTCAAGGTGGGCACCGACCGCCACGGGAACGTCGACCTCGACGATCTCCGCCAGCACTGCAACGAGGACGTCGCGTGCCTGATGCTGACCAACCCCTCGACGCTGGGGCTGTTTGAGCCGGCGATCGAGGAGATCGCCCAGATCGTGCACGACGTCGGCGCGACTCTGTACTACGACGGCGCCAACCTGAACGCGATCATGGGCGTCTGCCGTCCCGGAGACATGGGCTTTGACATCGTGCACTTCAACCTGCACAAGTCCTTCACCCAGCCCCATGGCGGGGGCGGGCCGGGCGCCGGGCCGATCGCCGTCTCAGACCGGATCGAGCCGTTCTTGCCGCGGCCCCAGGTGGTCCGGCGCGGCGGCACCCACGGCGACCGCGACGCCGGGAACGGCGCCGACGCCGGGGCGCGCTACGAGCTCGACTTCGATCGTCCCAAGTCGATCGGCAGGCTGCGCGGCTTCCAGGGCAACTACGGCGTGTTCGTCCGCGCCTACGCCTACATCCGCTCGCTCGGCGCCGCCGGCCTGCGGGGCGTGTCCGAGGTCGCGGTGCTGAACGCCAACTACCTGCTGGCCAGGCTAAAGGCCGAGGGGGTGCTCGACTACCTTCCCGCGGCCTACGAGCGCGTCTGCATGCACGAGTTCGTGCTCTGCGGAGGACCGATGAAGCACGAGCTCGAGATCAGGACGCTCGACCTGGCCAAGCGGCTGCTCGACCACGGCGTGCACCCCCCGACCGTCTACTTCCCGCTGCTGGTCGAGGAGGCGCTGCTGATCGAGCCGACCGAGACCGAGACCAAGGAGACCCTCGATCGCTTCGCCGCGATTCTCGCCGAGATCCTGCGCGAGGCGCGCGCGGACCCCGAGATCGCCCGGGGCGCGCCGTATACCACGCCGGTCAGGCGGCTCGACGAGGCCGGTGCCGCCCGGCGACCGGTGGTCCGCCAGCCGCTCTAGCTCCGCTTTTAGTCCGAGTCGGCGACCACCGAGCCCACCCGCTCGCCGAGTGAGTGGTCACGCCCGTAGACGACCCCGGCGTAGAGCATCGCCACCACCAGCACCCCGAGGGCGATGAACGGATACCGATCGAACGGCGCCGGGCCGACGTACGAGCTCGACTACGACCGGCCGCGGTCGATCGGCCGGCTGCGCGGCTTCCAGGGCAACTTCGGCGTGTTCGTGCGCTCCTACGCCTACATCCGCTCGCTGGGCGCCGACGGGTTGCGCGAGATGTCCGAGACCGCGGTGCTCAACGCCAACTACCTGCTCGCGCTGGTCAAGCGCCACGGAGTCGCCGAGCGCCTGCCGGTCGCCTACGACCGCCTCTGCATGCACGAGTTCGTGCTCTCCGGAGCGCCGATGAAGCGCGACCTCGGCCTGCGCACTCTCGACCTGGCCAAGCGGCTGCTGGACTTCGGCTGCCACCCGCCGACCGTGTACTTCCCGCTGCTCGTCGACGAGGCGCTGCTGATCGAGCCGACCGAGACCGAGACCAAGGAGACGCTCGACGCCTTCGCCGAGACGATCGCCGAAATCCTGCGCGAGGGCGAGGAGGACCCCGAGGTGGCGCGCGGCGCCCCCTACACGAC
>JBPCQU010000187.1:0-7783 GCA_050997795.1 Solirubrobacteraceae bacterium
GGGCATCGCCGTCGGCGAGAACGCGGTCTGGGTCGCGACACGAGGCCGCGCCACGATCACGCGCATCAACCCGCGGTCGGGCAGGACGAGGGCGATCGACGTGGACTACTCGCCGACGCAGGTCGCCGTCGGCGGCGGCTCGGTGTGGGCGACCGCGCGCGACGCCAACAGACTGATCCGCATCGACCCCGACCGCCGTCGGGTCATCGACAACATCGAGACCGATCAGCGGCCGTTCGCCCTCGGCGTGACGAAGGGCAACTCGGTCTGGCTCACGCTCGTCAACGAGCGTGCCATCCAGCGCGTGAAGTTCACGCGCTGACTCAGGTATGAATCGCGCGTACGTGCGCTCGCTGCTCAAGTCCTGCAATCCCGGACCACTCCCGCTGAAACTGCTCACCGTGGCCGCGCTCGCGGTCGCAATCGCCGGCTTCGAGCACGCGCGCCTCTTTCATCGCGGCTACGAGAGCGTCGAGATCTAGGCCCGCTGTTCATCCTCAACGCGATCGGCTCGACGATCGTCGTCCTCATGCTCGTCTTCGGGCGCGTCTGGGTCTTCGTACTGGGCGCATGTTCGATCGTCCTCCCATCGCTCATCTCGATCTACCTCTCGCACACCTACGGCTTCTTCGGCTTCCGCGTGGGCGGCTACGACGCCGAGATGATCCTCATCGTCGCCGCCGAGATCGCGGCCACCACGCTCGCAGTCATCGGGGCGGCGCTGGCGTTCCCACGCTGCGGACCGGGAAGTTCATGAGCTCCGTGCGTGTTGCGCTCGGCGCGGTCGTCGTCATCATTGTGATGGGCACTGCAATCGCGGGGATCGGCATGGGTGACGCGCCTGCCGAGAGTGCGCCAGCGCCATCGCCCGCGCAGATCGCGGCGGCCCAGCAGCGCATCGCGGCGGGCAGCGCGATGGTTCGCGCCGGCCGGCACACGTTCGAGGACGCAGGCTGCGACCGCTGCCACTCGATCGCCGCGATTGGCGCCCACGGCAAGCTGGGCCCTCGCCTGGACACGCTTCGCGAGGACACCGACGACATCGCGGAAGCACTCTCGGATCCGCGCAAGGACATCGTCGACGGCTACCCGGCGGAACTGATGCCGACGGACTACGTGGAGCGCCTCGCCCCCGACGCAATCGCGGCGCTTGCGCGATTCATCGCGGTGGCGTCGGGCGCGGAGGACGGCGGCGAGGGGCGCGGCCGCGGCCGCCGGCGCGGCAGACAGGACGGGGGCGACGAGGGCCGCGGGCGCAAAGGCGACGACGATGGCGATGGCAGCAGAATGGCAGCGAGACCCGCATTTGCAGGATGGACCACGAGCGCTACAGGTCGCGCCGTGCGACGACGCCGTCCTGCAGCGCTCGCATGGCGAGGTACGAGCGCTTCTGGTTCTGCGGCAGGTGATCGATGCCGAAGTAGGCGAACAGCGTTCGCAGGTGGGCCTTGACCGCGTCGACGGACAGGAAGAGCTCGTCGGCGATCTGGCGGTTCGTCGCCGGCGTCGCGAGCTCGGTGTCCTTGTAGGGCCGGCACAGCGCGGTAACCCCCCCGCGCTGGGTCGAGCTCAGCGTCGGCAACGCGGGGCGGCTGCCTGCGACGGCGGTCGGGCTGCTTTCCGAGGCCTCGGGGACGCGAAAGGCGATCTGCGTGCGCCCGACGCGCAGCACGTCGCCGTCGCGCAGGCGGTGACGGCCGGAGATGCGCTGGCCGTTGACGAACGAGCCGTTGCGCGACAGGCCGTCGTCGCTGGCCGTCCACTCGTCGCCCAGGCGCTCGAGCTCGGCATGCAGCCGCGAGACCTCGGTGTCCCACCCGAGCGCGACGTCGTTGCCGGCGCTGCGGCCGATCGAAACGCGCATGAGCCCCGGCTCGAGGACGAACAGGCGCTGCGCGCCGCCGCCGTCGCGCAGGACGAGGAACGGCGTCTCCGCGCGTTCGGCCTCGATGCGCTCGCGCAGTTCGGCGGGTGTTGCCGCGTGCGACGCGAGCGGTGATTGGTCTGCCTGGCGCATCGAAGTCGAGTGAGCTTCCCACATCGTCAACCCACCCTTGGTGGAAAGCGTCACACCGCAGGGGGACGAGGTGTGACCCCGGGGAGCGTCCGCAAGCAGGGCCCACGGGGCGATTGTGTCGACGTAGACCCATCGGCAAGGAGCCCGCCATGATCGCCCCGCCCCTCAGCACCCTCTCCGACGACCAGCTTGTGACCCGCTTCCGGGCCGGCAGCGACGCCGCCTTCAGCGAGATCGATCGTCGCTACCGCACCCTCCTGACCGCCTTCGCGCGGCGCATGCTCAACGGCTCGGGCCACGATGCCGACGACGTCGTACAAGACGCCTTCATCCGCGCCTACCGCGGCCTGCGCGTCACCGACCGGCCGATGCTCCTGCGCCCGTGGCTGTACATGATCGTCCGCAACCGCGCCCTTGACCAGCTGCGCACGCCGCAGCGCGGCGGCTGCTTAGACGACGAGATCCGTCTCTTCGTCGTGCCCGCCGCCGACCCCGCGCAGTGCGTCGCCGAGCGCGAGGAGATGCGCGGGCTGGTTGCGCAGATCGGCCGCCTGCCCGAGCGCCAGCGCATGGCGCTCGTCATGCGCGAGTTCGACGGGCGCTCGCACGCCGAGACGGCGCGCGCCTTGCACACGACGGTTCCAGCGACGAAGTCGCTGCTCATCCGCGCGCGCTCGAACCTCGGTGCGGCACTGCATGCGGCGTAGACGCCAGGTAATCTCGCCGCCGATGGACGTGACGACGATCGAGGAGACGCTCGGGCGGATCGAGGATGGCCTATCGGAGGCGCGCGTGGCGACCGAGCTGCTGCGTGAGGGGGACGTCACCGCGATGTCCGAGCTCGACGCCGTCGTCGACGCGATAGCACGAGAGATCGCCGAGCTCAAGAGCAAGACGAGCATCGGCTCCGCGTAGCTACCCCGAGGCCGTCTGGAGCGCTACGGTTGCTGTGCGGCAATCGCGTCGGAACGGCTCGACGGCTGCTAAACGAAAGGAAGACGATGCAGAGCGCCGTGTGCGCGCAGGACATCGAGCCATGCGCGAACGAACGGACTGACCGGATCGCGACGGGGACCGTGACCGTGGTGCCGTTCCTTGCCCTCGGCCTTGTGGCCTGGCAAACGTGGGAGAGCCTGCTGCACTGGCACGACTTCGTCGTCTTCGCCGTCCTCTACGTGCTCACCGGACTGGGCATCACCGTCGGCTTCCACCGCTATTTCACCCACCGCGCCTTCACGACGAGCAAGCCGGTGCGTGCCGTGCTGGCGATCCTCGGCACCGCGGCGATCGAGGGTCCGATCACCGCATGGGTCGCCGACCATCGCAAGCACCATGCCTTCTCCGACCAGGACGGCGATCCGCACAGCCCGCACGTGGGCTACGGGCATGGCCTCCGCGGCGCGCTGCGCGGTCTCGCCCACGCGCATCTGGGCTGGCTGTTCCTACACACACAGCGCGGCAACAAGGTCCGCTACGCCCCCGACCTGATCGCCGACCCGCTGATCCGCTTCATCGACCGCACGACGCCGCTGTGGATCACGCTCGGGCTGGCGGCGCCGTTCGGCCTCGGCTACCTCCTGGGTGGCTCGGTCGCGGCCGGCCTGACCGGCCTGCTGTGGGGCGGCGCCGTGCGGATCCTGCTGCTGCACCACGTCACGTTCTCGATCAACTCGCTGTGCCACTTCTTCGGCCGCCGGCGCTTCGAGACCGGCGACCAATCGCGCAACCTCGCCTGGCTGGCGCCGCTCTCCTTCGGCGAGGCCTGGCACAACAACCATCACGCCTTCCCGACCTCGGCGTCACATGGCCTGCGCTGGTACGAGCGCGCACTGGACACGAGCGCGCTCGTCATCGCGGCGATGGAGCGGCTCGGCCTCGTCTGGGACGTCGTGAAGATCAGCCACGAGCGTCAGGCCGCGAAGCTGATGCCCGCGTAGTCTCCGCGGAGGCGTCTGTGAGCCGGTTGTCGCGCCCGCCTGGCAGCGAGTACGGCCAGCCGTCGTCGGAGAGACAGCGAAGGCGACCGCATCATGCGATCGCCTTCGAAAGAGCGACGGCCGGGCGGTCGAAACGGCCCGGGTCCGTGTTGATCAGATCGCCTGAACGTTGACCGCCTTCGGCCCCTTGTCGCCGGCTTCGGCGTCGTAGCTGACCTTCGCGCCCTCGGCGAGCGAACGGTAGCCCTCGCCGATGATGCCGGTGTGATGCACGAACAGATCCTTCTGTCCGTCATCGGGGCTGATGAAGCCAAACCCCTTGTCGTCGCTGAACCACTTGACGGTTCCGGTAGCCATGTCGGTGCGGTACTCCTCGGATATTGTGCTGCGTTTCCCGAGGATGCTGTGAGCAACGACACGGGCGCTGGCACTGCTTCGCCGGGCGACGTGCCCGGCCGTTCAGGGAGAAAGGTAGCGGGTCACTACGCTGCTTGCCTATGCCGGCAACAAGAAACGACTTGCGCAACGTTGCGATCGTCGCCCACGTCGACCACGGCAAGACGACGCTCGTCGACGCCATGCTCTGGCAGTCCGGCGCGCTCCGCGAGAACCAGGAGGTGGCCGAGCGCGTGCTCGACACGATGGATCTCGAGCGCGAGAAGGGCATCACGATCCTCGCCAAGAACACGTCGGTCCGCCACGGCGACGTGAAGCTCAACATCATCGACACGCCCGGACACGCGGACTTCGGCGGCGAGGTCGAGCGCGGCCTGACGATGGTCGACGGCGTCCTGCTGCTGGTCGACGCCTCCGAGGGGCCCCTGCCGCAGACGCGCTTCGTGCTGCGCAAGGCGCTCGAGGCGCGGCTGCCCGTGATCCTCGTCGTCAACAAGGTCGACCGGCCGGACGCACGGATCGACGAGGTCGTCGACGAGGTCTACGAGCTGTTCCTCGACCTGGACGCCGACGAGTCCCAGATCGACTTCCCGATCGTCTACTCAAACGCGCGGGCCGGCCACGCGTCGCTGGATCCCGCGAACCTCAGCGACTCGCTCAAGCCACTGCTCGATCTGCTCGTCGAGCACATCCCGCCGCCGGCGTATGAGCCCGACCATCCGCTGCAGGCGCAGGTGACGAACCTCGACGCATCGCCCTACGTCGGGCGCCTGGCGCTTTGCCGCGTGCGCCAGGGCACGATCCGGCGCGGCCAGCAGGTCGCCTGGTGTCGCGCCGACGGCACGATCGAGCAGGCGAAGATCTCCGAGCTGTACGTCACCGACAACCTCGACCGCGTCGAGGCCGACGAGGCCGGGCCCGGCGAGATCATCGCCATCGCCGGGATCGCCGAGATCACGATCGGCGAGACGCTCGCGGACGCCGAGGACCCGCGCCCCCTGCCCGTGATCCGGATCGACGAGCCGAGCCTCGCCATGACGCTCGGCATCAACACCTCACCGCTCGCGGGCAGGGACGGCACCAAGCTGACGGCGCGACTGCTGAAGAGCCGGCTCGACGCGGAGCTCGTCGGCAACGTCTCCCTGCGCGTGCTCCCGACCGAGCGGCCCGACGCATGAGAGGTGCAGGGCCGCGGCGAGCTGCAGCTGGCGATCCTCGTCGAGATCATGCGCCGCGAGGGTTTCGAGATCACGGTGGGCAAGCCGCAGGTCGTCACCCGCACCATCAACGGCAAGCTGCACGAGCCGATGGAGCGCATGACCATCGACGTCCCGTCGGACTACCAGGGCGTCGTCATCCAACTGCTCGCGCTACGCAAGGGACGGCTGGAGCAGATGGTCGACCACGGCACCGGCTGGATCCGCATGGAATACCTCGTGCCGGCCCGCGGCCTGATCGGCTTCCGCACCGAGTTCCTCACCGAGACGCGCGGCACCGGGCTGCTGCACCATGTTCACGAGCGCTACGAGCCGTGGGTGGGCGAGATCCGCACCCGGCCCAGCGGCTCGCTGGTGGCTGACCGGCGTGGCGTCACGACGAGCTTCGCGCTGGCCAACCTGCAGGAGCGCGGGACGATGTTCGTCGGCCCCGGCACCCAGGTGTACGAGGGCATGATCGTCGGTGAGAACTCTCGTCAGGACGACATGGACGTCAACCCGACGAAGGAGAAGAAGCTCACGAACATGCGGCAGTCCTCGAGCGATGTACTGATCCCGCTGATCCCGCACCGCGCGCTGTCGCTGGAGCAGGCCCTGGAGTTCTGCCGCGACGACGAGTGCGTCGAGGTCACGCCGTCGAGTGTGCGGATGCGCAAGGTCGCGTTGGCTCAGCAGGACCGCGAGAAGCTGCGCGGCAAGCGGGCCAAGAGCGGCGACTAGCCCACCGGGTACCCTGCGCTTTGCACCTTTCAGCGCCCTGAATCTCGCCATTCTGCGGCGCTGAAAGGTGCAAAGCGCAGGGTCACGCGGCCCTCGGTCGGTGCAGGACATTCCAGCGGCGTGGTTCGGCAAGCCGCGCTGCCCGTGCGAAAGCGGCCCGGATCCGGTCGACAAGCGCGTCGACGTTGTCCAAGTCCGCGCGCACCCATCTGACGACGACGAGGCCAGCCTGCTCGAAGCTCTCCTGCCGCAGCTTCTCCTCGCGCAGGCTGATCTGTGCGTCGTCGTCGTACTTCTCCATACCGTCAGCCTCGCCCACGACGCCGTGCTCCTCCCACAGAAAATCACACCGGCCGCGGAAGGTGCCCAGCTGATCGAAGACGGACGCCTGTAGCTCCGGCGTCGGCACTCGCCCATCCAGTCTGAACCGGCTCGCGGACTCCAGAGCGGACTCAGCTCGCTCATCCGCGAACGCGATCGCGTGGCGCGCCGCCCGCACTCCTGGCCAGCCGCGGCAGTCGTGCAACTGGCCTCGCAATTGCGCTGGCGTCACCAGTCCGCGGTGGAGAGCGGCGTCGGCAGTGACGACGGCACTGAGCGCGCCGTGCTCGCGCCCGATGTCAATGACGGTGCGCGCGACCGCGGTCTGCGCAACCGCGCCGCTGACGAGATGATCGGCCGGCATTCTCGCTCGGTGCAGGTGCGTTGATTCGATGTCGCCGACGAATCTGGGCGGGACCGTCACACACGGTGAACCGGGCAGGTACCAGACCGGCAGTCCGTCAAGTACCGCCGCGCAGGTGTGGCTTGCTGCCGCGGCCGGGTTGGCGAGTACTGCCGCTATTGCCGCCCGGGCGATGTGCTGCCGCGCAGCGACAAACGGGTTGGTGGGTCGTGCGACAGGTATGCCGAACACGCCCGACCGCAACCGGATCAACGTCGCGCGGTTGACAGCCCACCGGAGTGCTTTGTCAGTCCACCCGCTGGCGATCGCCTCCGCATACGTGAACACGCCGAGTCGTGCCGCGGCCACGGGCGGATAGGGGTGCATGCGACAGAGCGTGGTCGAACGTCGACCCGGGCCGCCATCGCGCCGCGCAATCTGTGGACAACTCTCGCGCTTTGCACCTTTCAGCGCCCCGAACCGGGGGAATTCAGGGCGCTGAAAGGTGCAAAGCGGAGAGGGAAGTCACTGCTCGCTGGCGATGCCGTCCTTGTACTTCGCGTGCATGTTCGTGCAGTTCGCATAGTGCGGCGTCGCCACCTCGGCCGCCCGCATGGAGCCCAAGACCCCTACGGTGGCCACGGCCGCAGCGCCGAGCACGCAGATTCGCATGGCGCGCAGTGTTACATGGATGTGAGTTTTCGTCCAACCAACTCGGCTTTGCACCTTTCCGCGCCCCGAAACCGCCCAACTTCGGGCGCTGAAAAGTGCAAAACGCTGACCGAAGGGGTAGCGATCGACAGCCCTCTCCCACTGGGCCTTCGTCCTCTTT
>JBPCQU010000196.1:0-4058 GCA_050997795.1 Solirubrobacteraceae bacterium
GGCGCCTGCTCGGCGAGCCAGCGCTCGGCCTCGCGCCGACCGCCGAGCGCCCGCAGTCCCCGCTCGCCGTGCTCGGCTACGAAATCGGCCAGCGCGTGCATCCGCCGGCTGCGAACGCGCCGCGCGGGGAGATCGAGCTGCCCGCGGTGTCGGTGCAACGCCTCGACGAGCTCGCCGATCCCGAAGGGCGGGGCGACAGAGGAGACCGCGAGCACGTCCGTGCCGTCGGAACCGAGCGAGCGCAGCGCCGCACGCAGGTCCGACAGCGCTCTCGTCGCCGCACGACCGAGGTCGGCCTTGGTGACGACGAGGACGTCAGGAATCTCCATGATCCCGGACTTCAGAAACTGGAGCAGGTCACCGGAACCCGGCTGAACGATGACCGCGACCGTGTCGGCGACGTCGGCCACCTCGATCTCCGACTGGCCGACCCCGACGGTCTCGATCACCACCACGTCGAAGGCCGCGGCGAGGGCGCCGGCCGCGGCCCGGGTCGCGGGGGCGAGGCCGCCGAGCGTCTCGCCGGTGGCGGTGGAGCGAATGAACACGGCGCTATCGGCCGGGTCTCGCTCGATCCGCGCGCGGTCTCCGAGCAGCGATCCCCCCGAGCGGCGCGAGCTCGGATCGACCGTGAGCACCGCCACCGAAAGCTCGCGCTGACGCCACTCGGCGACCAGTCGAGAAAGGAGCGAGGACTTGCCCACTCCGGGCGGACCGGTGACGCCGACGATGTGGGCCGGGGCTTCGTCCCCCAGGGCCGCCGGGGAGACGGCGGCCAGCAGCTCGCGCGTCTGCTCACGCGCCGCCGGGCTGCGATTCTCGACCAGGTTCAGCACCGCCGGGGCGGCGCTCAGGTCACGCTCCCGCAGGCGGGCGCCGAGCTCGCGACCGTCGGCCGGGCCAGGCCGGGCCGGGGGGGAGGCGGTCAAGCGGGCGCGGCCGTATCGACGCCCTCGGGCTCCGAGTCATCCAGCTGGTCACCAACCAGCGCAATGATGTCGCGCATCATCCGGTTCAGATCCCAGTCTTTGGGGGTGTAGACGGCGGCGACCCCCGCCTCGCGCAGCGCGACGGCATCGGCGTCGGGGATGATCCCGCCGACGACGACCGGGACCCTCTCCACGCCGGCGTCGGCGAGCGCGCGGAGCACGGAGGGGATCAGCTCGGCGTGCGAACCGGACAGGATCGAGAGTCCGATCACGTGCACTCCCTCCTGCGCGGCGGAGCTGGCGATCTGCGTGGGCGTCAGGCGGATGCCCTCGTAGACGACGTCCATACCGGCGTCACGGGCCCGCACCGCGATCTGCTCGGCGCCGTTGGAATGGCCGTCCAGGCCGGGCTTTCCTACCAGGAACTTGAGCCGCCGCCCGAGCGACTCGCTGAGGTGCTCGACCTCATCACGGAGCTCGGAGACGTCGTCGCTGGTCACCCCCGCGGCCTCGCCGACGCCGGTCGGGGCGCGGTATTCACCGAAGACACCGCGTAGGGTCTGCGCCCACTCTCCGGTCGTCGCGCCCGCCCGGGCGGCGGCGATCGTCGCGGGCATGATGTTCTCGGCGTCGTCGCGAGCGACCTTCACCAAGTCTGCGAGTGCGCTGTCGACCGCCGCCTGGTCGCGCTCAGAGCGCCAGCCCTCGACCGCTAAGCGGCGCTCAGCCTCGACTGCGAGATCGACGACCAGGATGCCGCCGTCGGCGTCCATCAGGGGCGAGGCCTCGGTGGTCGTGAAGCGATTCATGCCGACCACGGTCAGCTCCCCGGACTCGATCCGCCGCCAGCGCTCACGGTGAGCCTCCACCAGCGCGGCCTTCATGTAGTCGACCGCGTTTACGGCGCCGCCGAGCTCGGCCACCCGAGCCATCTCCTCGCGCGCTCCGGTCGCGAGCTCTGCGACGAGACCGTCCATCACCTTCGAGCCCTCGAAGATGTCCGGGTACTCGAGGAGATCGGTTTCGTAGGCGAGAATCTGCTGCAGGCGCAGCGACCACTGCTGGTCCCACGGGCGCGGAAGGCCCAGCGCTTCGTTCCACGCGGGGAGCTGGATCGCGCGCGCGCGGGCTCCCCGGCCGAGGGTCACCGCGAGCGCCTCGAGCGCGATCCGATAGACGTTGTTCTCGGGCTGGGCCTCGGTCAGGCCGAGCGAGTTGACCTGGACGCCGTAACGGAAGCGGCGGTGCTTCTCGTCCTGGACGCCGTAGCGCTCGCGTCCGAGCTCGTCCCACAGCTCGGACATCGCGCGGAGCTTGGCGTGCTCCTCGACGAAGCGCACGCCAGCGTTGACGAAGAACGAGATCCGGCCGAACACGTTGCCCATCAGCTCCTCGCCGGCGGGTTGATCAGCGGTGCCGATTCGGTCACGGACGGCGTCGAGGACCGCGATCGCATTGCTCATCGAGTAGGCGATCTCCTGAACCGGGGTCGCGCCGGCCTCCTGGAGGTGGTAGGAGCAGATGTTGATCGGGTTCCACCTCGGCACGTGGGCAACCGTGTAGGCGATCGTGTCGGCGATCAGCCGCATGCTCGGACCCGGCGGGAAGGAGTAGGTGCCGCGGCTCAGATACTCCTTGAGGATGTCGTTCTGGGTAGTGCCCTGGAGCTGCTCTGGGGCGACCCCCTGGTCTTCCGCGGCGACGATGTAGAGCGCCAGCAGCCACGCCGCGGTCGCGTTGATCGTCATCGACGTGTTCATCTGCTCGAGCGGGATGCCGTGCAGCAGCGTCCGCATGTCGCCCAGGTTGGCGATCGAGACGCCGACCTTGCCGACCTCTCCCCGCGCGAGCTCGTGGTCGGGGTCGTAGCCGGTCTGGGTAGGCAGGTCGAAAGCGACCGAGAGCCCTGTCTGGCCCTTCTCGAGGTTGCCCCGGTAGAGCTCGTTCGAGCGCTGGGCGTCGGAATGGCCCGCGTAGGTGCGCATCATCCAAGGCCGGTCGCGCTCCCCAAGCCGGGCAGGGGGGGTCTCTGACATGGCGTCATTGTATGAATCCGGTCCACCCGCCCCCGCACACCAACGCCTGGGCGAGAGACAGCTCCCGGCCTCGACCGCAGCACGTGCGACAATCTCAGCGGCCACATGCCCGACCAGAGTTCAGCCGCAACCGAGCACTCGATCCTCCAGGAGATCACGGCACCCCTAGAGACATTGCCCGATGACCCGGTCGCCGTCGTCGTCAACGCCGACTTCCCGGTCGCGATGCGGGGCTATGACCGTATGGCGGTGGACGCGTACGTTCAGCGAACGAGCCAGCTCGTGGCCGAGCTCCAAGCGACGCGCTCGCCGGAGGCCGCCGTTCGCCGGGCGCTCGAGCGCGTAGGAGAACAGATCTCGGGCGTCCTGCAGCGCGCGCACGAGACGGCCGAGCAGATCACCGCCCAGTCGCGCAGCGAGGCCGAGGACCGCCTCGAGCAGGCACGCGCGGAGGCGACGGAGATCGCCGCCGCGGCCGAGCAGCGGGTCAAGGACCTCGACGTCGACACCGACCGGATCTGGGTCGAGCGCCACCGCATCGTCGACGACGCCCGTGACCTCGCCCGTCAGCTGCTGGCGCTCGCCGAAACCGCCGCCGAGCGCTTTCCCGAGGCCGACGGCGAGCAGGCGGCCGCGCCGCGCGCGGAGGACCCGGCCGGCCCGTACGCGGAGCACGAGGACGAGACCACCCCGTCCGACGAGCGCGAGGACGAGACCGCCCCGTACGCGGAGCGCGAGGACGAGACCGCTCCATACGCGGAAGACGAGACCGAGGTGGTGGCCGATGACGTAGAGCAGACGGTCGCCTTCAGGCCGCTCGCGCCCCGCCAGGAGCACGATCACGAGCCGCCGCCGGAGCCCGACCGGGAGCCGCCGGCTCCGCCTCGCCGCGGGAGCTCCAGGTCTGTGATCCCACCCGCCTCGCAGGCCGCAAACCGCCGGTCTTCCCGCTAACCGATCTCGGCCAGCTCCCGGTGCGCGTGATCGATCTCATGCACCTCGGACGCGAGCGCGTGATCGGGTGCTGGCAGGTGGACGACGTGCTGATCGATCCGGGGCCGAGCTCGTGCCTGCCGACGCTGCTGGAGGCGCT
>JBPCQU010000268.1:0-6664 GCA_050997795.1 Solirubrobacteraceae bacterium
ACCCCGTCCAGCTCGCCGACGAACTCCTCGATCTGCTCAGAGACCTGGGGCCCGATCGGGCAGCCCGGGCTGGTGAGCGTGTAGGTGACCCGGACCGTGCCGTTCTCGACCTCGACGTCGTAGATCAGGCCGAGCTCGACGAAGTCGAGCCCCAGCTCGGGATCGATTACGTCGCGCAGCGCGTCGGTTACCTCGTCAACCGTTGCCATAAGACCGAGTGTACGAAATCGAGCTTGTCATTGGCCCAGCGGTTTGGGTAGGTTTGACAGATCGTCGACTTCGATGACAAGCCGCCGACCCTCCGCTGCACCGGTGACGAGGACCGGAACACGCAGAGCGTCCGCCGACAGGCGCTCGTGCGGGCGATCCGCGCGCAGGCCGACGTGATCGTCGACCTCTCAGAGCTCGTGTTCGCGGACTCCTCGCTGATGCTCGACTTCGCGATGGTCGCCCGGCGCCTGCGGACGCACGGCCGGGCGATCCTGCTTTGCGACGCCCAGCCCCAGATCCGGACGCTGATCGAGCTCGTCGGGCTGCACCGGCTCCCGGGCGTGAAGCTCGAGGGCCCGGCGACGGCGTTCGCATAGAGCCTTCGCGGTCGCCGTTTCGGAGCTTGGCCTAGCCTGTCGGTAACGATGTTCGTCCTCCTGCTCTTGATCCTGTGGCCGATCGCCGAGCTGTTCGTCGCGATCGAGATCGCCAACGCGATCGGAGTGCTCCTGACGGTGCTGCTCCTGATTGCCGGCTGGCCGCTCGGCGTTTGGCTGGTGCGAGCCGAGGGGCGCGCCGCCTGGCGGCGACTCAGGGCCGCGGTGGCCGCGGACCGACCGCCGGCCCGAGAGGTGCTCGACGGCGCGCTCGTGATGGCCGGCGGCGCGCTGCTGATCGTGCCCGGGTTCATCACCGATGCGATCGGCCTCGTACTGCTGCTGCCGCCCTCCCGCTCGCTCGCGCGGCTCGGGATCGTCCGCAACTTCCGCAGCCGGCTCGTCGTGCGGGCCACCCGCTTCGGCGGTCCACCGCGACCCTATGACGTGGACTCGACCGCCAGCGACGTCGACAGTGGACGGCTGCGCCGATGACCGCTACCGAGCTGTCCCGGCTGCGGGTCGTGGCCTTCGGGGATCCCGCAGCGGGTATCTGGGCCGCCGTGATCGACGCCGGCGAGCCGGCGATCGTGTTTGCCACGCCGGAGGGCACGGGCTCGGCGTCCGGGCCCGATGCGGTAAGGCTCACCGACGAAGGACACAGCTGGCGGCTGGCCGGCGAAGGCTTCGAGCTGCTGATCACCCCGGCGCGTGAAGCCGGCGGCGCCCGAGACGGCGAACCCGCCGAGGGGGACTCGAGCGGCCCCGGCGATTCGCTGTGCCAGGTGCAGGGGACGCTCTCGGTCGCGGGCGCCGAGCGTGCGGTGAACTGCGTCGGGACCCGCACCTCGACCGACGGCCTCGATCTGGTCCGGCTGGATTCGCTGCGCGTACTGTCGGGATGGTTTGACTCCGACCGGGGTCTCGTGCTGCTCTCATTCCGGCCCGTCGGCAGCGCCGCCCAGGAGCGCGATCTCCTCACCGCCACCGTATTCGAGCCCGAGGGCCCGATCCTCGTCGCCGAGCCGCGGCTGTCGACCACCTACAGCTCGCACGACACGCCGTCGCGCGCCAGCCTCGAGCTCTGGATCGGCGACGGCGAAGAGCAGTACCCGCGGCGGGCCGCGGCCGAAGCGCTCGGCGCCGAGGTCGGCGTGGACGGCGACCGCATGAGGCTCCGGGCCACGCCGCTTCGATGTCACACCGCCGGGCTGGACGGCGCGGGCGTCTACCTGCTCGCCCGCTTTTAGAGCACCGGGCCGATGTCGCGCGTGGAGGCGATTATCAGCGACTTCGGAGGCGTGCTCACGTCGCCGTTGCTCGGCGCGTTCATGGCCTTTCAGGAGTCGTCGGGGGTGTCGCTCGAGGAGCTCGGCAAGGCGATGGCGGCGATCGGCGAGCGACACGGGGCAAACCCGCTGTTCGAGCTCGAAACGGGACGGATCGGCGAGCCCGATTTCCTGCGCTCGCTCGCCGAGCAGCTCACCGCCCAGCTCGGGCGCCCGATCGAGATGAACGGGTTCTCCGAGCGCTACTTCGCCGGCCTGGCGCCCAACGAGCCGCTGATCGCCTACATGCGCGAGCTTCGCCAGCGGGGGTACAAGCTCGCGATCTGCACCAACAACGTCCGCGAATGGGGGCCCCTGTGGCGGGCGATGCTGCCCGTCGATGAGATCTTCGAAGTCGTGGTCGACTCCGCGTTCGTGGGGGCGCGCAAGCCCGAGCGCCGGATCTACGAGCTGACGCTCGAACGGCTGGGCGTCGAGGCCGGTGCCGCGCTGCTGATCGACGACGTCGAGCTCAACTGCGACGCGGCGCGCGAGATCGGGATCCGAGCGGTCTGGTTTCGCTCCACCGAGCAGGCGATCGAGGAGACCGAAGCCGCCCTGCGGGGGGACGGCTGACCGTGGACCGAGCGCCGATCCGGTGGCCTCTGGCGCTCGGACTCGGCGTCGTCGTAGCGGTCGCGGTGCTCGGCGCGATCCTGGCCGGCGCGGGCTCGAGCGGGCCAGACGGGTCTGGCCGCTCAGCCGACCCCGCCGACCCGGGGTCTACGTCGCTCGCGCGCCCGCGCGCTCAGGTCACGATCGGCGGGCCGGTGGGCAGGCCGATCCGGGCCGGGTTCCTCGGACTCTCGATCGAGTTCCCGGCGGTCCGCTCCTACACCGGCCCTGATCCGCGCCGGATCAACCCCGTGCTCGTACAGCTGATCCGCAACATCACGCCCGACCAGTCGCCGGTGATCCGGATCGGCGGTGACAGCACCGACCAGGCCTGGGTTCCGACGCGGGGAGTCACGCCTCCGCCGCAGGTCAGCTACGGCCTCACCCCGCGGTGGTTTGCCACCACAGGGGCGCTGGCCACGGTGCTCAACGCGAAGCTCACCATGGGGCTGAACCTGGGCGCCAATCAGCCTGCCCTGGCCGCAGCCGAGGCGCGCCGCTACGAGCGCTCGTTCAAGGGGGCGCTCGCGGCGTTCGAGATCGGCAACGAGCCCAACGTGTACGACGTCGTCGCCGCTTATCACACCCCTTCGGGTGGCTCGGTCACGACCCGGCCGCCGGGTTACGGCTACCCGGAGTACCGGCGCGAGTTCAATCGGGTCGCCGCCGCACTCCCGCCGCTGGCCCTCGCCGGCCCAGCGCTCGCGGCCGGCCCGAAGCCGACCAAGGGGTCCTGGATCGAGACGCTGCCGAGCTTCCTGACCGGCGAGCGGCGCGTGCAGACCCTCACCGTTCACCGCTATCCGCTGCGCAACTGCTTCGTCGGGCCGGGCTCGCCGCAGTATCCGACGGTTTCGCACCTGCTCGCGAGCTACGCCACCATCGGGCTCGACAACAGCGTGCGGCGCTACGTCGCGATCGCCCACTCCCACGGCCGTGAGCTCCGGGTCGACGAGCTCAACTCGGTCGCGTGCCGGGGAAAGCGCGGGGTCAGTGACACGTTTGCCTCCGGGCTCTGGGTGCTCGACGCGCTGTTCGGGCTCGCGCGGGTCGGAGTCGACGGGGTCAACATGCACACGCTTCCGCGCTCGGCCTACGAGCTGTTCAAGTTCAGCCGGGCGGGCGGACGCTGGCGCGCGTCGGTCCCGCCGGTCTACTACGGCCTGTACATGTTCGCTCGCGCAGCCCTCCCCGGCTCGCGCCTGCTCGAGGTCAGCGGCGCGCGCCGGGGGCCGCGGTTGAGCGTCTGGGCGACCCGCGCCCCCGACGGGCAGGTCAGAGCGGTGGTGATCAACAAGAGCCCATTGCGGCGCCAGACCGTAACGCTCCGCGCGCCCGCCGGCACCGGTACAACCGCGACCGTGCTGCGGATGCAGGCGCCCGGCGTGCACGCGCGCAGCGGGGTCACCTTCGGCGGCGCGAGCTTCGGCGCCGAGACGTACACCGGCGCGCTCCCGCCGCCCCAGATCCGATCGCTGACCGCCAGCCGTGGCTCCTACTCGCTGTCGATGCCGCGCGCCAGTGCCGCGCTGTTGACGTTCGCCGGCGGATAAGCGCGCTTCGCCGTCGCCGACCGACACCAGGCGTCTCCCGCGAGCCCCTCAGGGCCGGCGCTTAGTTCTCGACCCCGAGCCGATCCCAGCAGTAGAGCTCGAGGCACTCGGCAGCGAGCGACGCGCAGCGCTCCTGCGATAGCCAGGGCAGCACGGTGTCAAACGCCTGCTCCTCGCCCACGCCGGCCTCGAAGGCCTCCTCGCCGCGGAACCCGGCGGCGATCTTCAGCGCCTCGCGCCGGTTCTCGCCCAACGACGGGAACACGTTGACCAGGAACTCCTTGCTCGGCAGTGGATGGCCCACCTCCAGGGACACGTGCCAAGCCGCGAGCAGCGACAGGTCGTGCTCGTCGAGGTCGGCGACCGCCTTGGCGTAGTGGGATCCGAGCTCTGACTCGGGGATCTCATCCACCCACGCGCGCACCACCTCGCCGAGGATCTGACGGCGCGCTTCGCGGCCAACCGAGTCGGCGATCACGCGGATGGCGTTCTGCGGTTCGATGAAGCAGAGGGACATTGCAGCTCCGGCTCGTGGGTATGAACGTCCCGGAAGGTAGGCGCTGCCTCGGACGGAGCCTTTCGGCCCGGCGCCTCGCGGGGTGCTCAGAGCCCCAGCGCTGCCCGCGCCGTTTCCCGCGCCACCGGATCGGCCTGGACCGAAGCGTCCATCCCGAGCATCGCCCGGGTCCCCTGCCCCCAGTTGTACAAGCCGACGTCGAGCGCCTCGAGCGGCAGCTCGCACGCGCTCGCCAGCTCAGCCGCGCGGCGCTCGAGCAGCAGAGGATCGCCGATCCCGAGCACGCGCTTGGCGGCCAGCGTGACCTCGTCGGTGCCGCCGAGCGCCAGCGCTCCGGCGCGCATCTCGTACAGGCCGAGCCGGCCGAGCGTCGTCAGGAGGTCAAACCGGGCGCCGCGGGGGAAGCGGGGCAGCGCCAGCCGCTCGAGCGCGCGCGCGAACCTCCGCTCGGGCGTCCAGTCGGACTCCCCGGTGAACGCGGAGGCCTGTGAGCCTGACCGCGCCGCCCAGGATCGATAGGCCTCCAGCGTGCGCGCACCGCCACCGGCCCACAGCGCCCCCCGCGGCCCGACCTCGGCTTCGGCGAGATCGGGCAGCGCAGCCGAGCTCCACGACGTGCGGACGCGCGAGATCGCCGCGAACGGCTGCTCGCCGTCCAGCGGTCCGAGGCAGGCGATCAAGAACGCGAGCCACGTGCGCTCCTCGCGATCCCCGCTTCGGTCGGCGACCTCGGCGTACAGGCCGGGCGGATGATGCTCGAGCACCGCCAGACGCGCCGCGCCGAAGGCCAGCTCCTCCGCGAGCCGCTGCGCGTCGGCGCTCGACTTCAAGCCGGGGACGAGGCTCGAGCGGTAGCCATCGTCGCCGCCGCGAGTGAGCTGGCGGACCCTCACGCCCGTGGCCGAACGCCCCGCGGCAGCGCGCGTTCGCGGCGACCCCGCGCCTCGGCCGGCGTTCGGGCGTGAGGCGCCCGTGCGCTGCTGTCCCGTCCCCTGCCCGCCCGGCGAGACAACCGGCCGCAGCTCCACGTGCTGCTCGCGGGCGCAGATCGGGCAGTTCTGCAACAGACGGTTGTGGCGGCAGAAGCTGGGCACCAGAGCCCATCGTTGCACGCCGCCGCCGCGCGCCTCGCGCTCGCTCGGATCGGAGCGTGAGCCCGTCAGCCGTTAGGATGGACCGCGTTTTGGAGCGACGCCACCGGCATCAGGTTGCGATCGGCCGGAGGCTGCCGTCCGGCGCGCGCGCTCGCGCGCTGACGGTCGCCTGCCTGGCGAGCCTCGGGGCATTGGGGCTCCTGTTGGGGCTCCTGTTGGGGCTCCTGCTGGCGTCTCCGGCGCTGTCGGCGCCCCAACCCATGATCCACCCCCGCCACGGCAAGCCGTTCGTGCCCACGCTCGGCGACTGGGAGGGCACCGTCCGCGGCTTTCCGGCGAGCTTCGAGCTGGCGCTGTCAGATCGCGCGGGGACGCCGAGTTACGGACTCAAGGACGTCGTGGCGCTCCGGCCGGAACGGTGTCCGCCCGCGTCTGGTCGCTACAGCGAAGCGCTGATCCAATCCACGCGAGGCGCCCCCGTCGATGCTGCGGGCTTGCTCGGACTGTCTCAGTTCGGCTTCGGCGGCGCCTTCACCGCAGCCCGGTCGGCGACCATGTCGGCCCGCTACCGTGCCGGCTCGTGTGCGGGCGAGCTGAGCTGGCACATGCACCCCGCCCAGCGCCGGCCGGTCCAGGACGGCGTCTGGCGGCTGCACTTCGCCGACGGGGAATCCGGACGCTTTCGCGTCCTGGGCGGCGGACGGCTCGCCACCGCGATCAAGTTGCCCTCAGCGCTGGCGCGGTGCAACGGCACGACGGGCGCGGTTGACCTGTTCCTCAGAGCATCGGGGCTGGCGGAGGTCTCCCAGCCCAGCGTCCGCGTCTCGATTCGGTTCGGCCGCCGCGGCGCCCGAACCGAAGCGAGACGCGGACGCTGGGCTGGGAGAACCCCGCCTGCCCCCATGCTCTGATGAACAAGTCCACCGCGCCCGTTGCGCCGTTTCACCGCGCCAGAGCTGGAGGCAGATTT
>JBPCQU010000275.1:0-5542 GCA_050997795.1 Solirubrobacteraceae bacterium
GACGCGGCGACCGTGCTCGCCTGGTTGGCGGCCGCCACGGACACGATCAAGCTGGGATCGGCGATCTTCCAGATGCCGGGTCGCACGCCGGCGATGACCGCGATGACGGCGGCCACGATCGACCAGCTCTCGGGCGGGCGGATGCTGCTCGGGATCGGCTCCTCGGGCCCGCAGGTGGCCGAAGGGTGGCACGGTCAGCGGTTCGCGCACCAGCTCCAGCGCACGCGCGAGTACGTGGCGGTGGTGGGCATGGCGCTGGCGCGCGAACGGGTGCAGTTCGACGGCGAGACGCTGCAACTGCCGCTCCCCGACGGCCCCGGCAAGGCGCTCAAGCTGATGATCGCCTTTCGAGCGCTGCTCGACGAGGGCGCGGCCCGGGCGGGCCGCTCGCTGGACGGCTTCGACATCGCTCCGACCGTGCAGAGCTACGTCTCAGACGACCATCAGCTGGCCCGCAACCTGATGCGCCCGGGGCTTGCGCTGTACATCGGCGGCATGGGCTCTCGCCAGCAGAACTTCTACAACAACCTCGTCAAGCGCTACGGCTTCGAGCAGGCGGCGACGGAGATCCAGGACCTGTATCTGGACGGCAAGAAGGCCGAGGCCGGCGCGGCGATCCCGGACGAGCTGATCGACGCGGTCTCGCTCTGCGGCCCCCCCGCGGTGGTCCGCGATCGTCTCGGCGCGTTCCGCGACGCCGGCGTCGGCACGCTGATGGTCAGCCCGATGGCCTGGACGACCGCGGACCGGGTGGCGCAGCTGCGAGCGGTGGCCGAGCTGGCGGCTTGAGCGCCGCGCGGCGCCTGCGCTTCTTCCTGGGCGCCTTCGGTCAGCCGGGCCATGCGTTTCCAATGCTGGCGCTCGGTGCCGAGCTGGCCGCGCGCGGGCACGAGGTCAGCTACGAGACGTGGTCGCGGTGGCGCGAGCACGTGCAGGCGCACGGCATGCGCTTCGTCGCCGCGCCCGAGTACCCGTTCTCGTCCACCGGGGGATGGCCGTTGGCGCCCTACGACGCGGTGGTTTCGGCCACCGCACAGACGCGGCCGCCGATCGTCGCGGCGCAGCCAGACGCGATCGTGCACGACATCCTGACGCTCGCCCCGGCGCTGGCCGGCGAGCTCGAGGGGGTGGCCGTCGCGACCCTGATCCCGCACGTCTACCCGGTCGGCGCGCCCGGCTTCCCTCCGTACGCGATGGGCGCCCGTCTGCCCCGCACGGCGGCGGGCAGAGCGCTGTGGCGCTGCTTCGACCGGCCGGTCGCGTCCGGCCTGCGGCGCGGCCGCGCTGAGCTCAACGACGCCCGCCGCCGGCTCGGCCTCAGCCCCGTGAGGCGCTTCCACGGCGGCCTCAGCCGGGAGCTGTGCCTGCTCGCCACGTTCCCCGAGCTCGAGTACCCGCGCAGCTGGCCCGAGCACGTGCGCGTCGTCGGGCCGCTGATCTGGGAGCCCCCGTACGATGACGTGGAGCCGCCGCCGGGCGATGCGCCACTCGTGCTGGTGGCCCCGACGACCGCGCAGGATCCCGATCACCGGCTGCTGCGCGCCGCGCTGGGCGGCTTGGCGGACGAGCCGGTCCGCGTGCTCGCCGCCTGGAACCGCCGGCCGTTGTCGATGCCGGTGGCGGTCCCGGCCAACGCACGCCTGGTGGAGTGGATCTCATACGCGAGGACGATGCCCCGCTGCGCGCTCGTGATCTGCCACGCGGGTCACGGGACGCTCGTGCGCGCGCTCGCCGCGGGCTCCCCTGTGCTCGCCGTCCCGCACGCCGGTGACATGGCCGAGAACGCGGCTCGGGCGGACTGGGCCGGGGTCGGCGTGCGGCTGCCGTGGGCGCTGCTGGCCCCCGCCAGCTTGCGGCTCGCCACCAGACGCGCGCTCGCGACGCCGTCGCTCGGCGCCGCCGCCCGAAGGCTCGCCGCCGCCGCCGGCGCTCGGTCGGGGGCGGCTCGCGCCGCCGATCTCGTCGAGGCGCTCGCGCTCAGAAAGCGGGGCGGTGGCGCCGCACGAACTCGATGAGCTCGGGGTCGTCGCTTTGGACGAGGTCGACCGCCTCGCCGTAGCAGGTGCAGAGCTCGACGACCACGCGCTGGTCGGTCAACTCGAAAGTGCGCCAGATCGCTCCGTGCTCCTCCCAGCGCTCGAGCTGCTCGATCGTCACAGGTGCCCTCATCGGCCTGGCTCCGGTCAGTCCGCGGCCGCCGACCGGTCGGCCGATGCCGGGGGGTTGGCCCGCGCCCACGCGACGATCTCCTTCGAGCCCTGGACCACGGCGTCGTCGTCGGTCACGAGTGCCGGAACCCAGTGGTTTCCGGTCAGCTCCTTGACCTCCCGCCGCCCGCGCGTCAAGTCGTTGATCGCCCCGGGCAGCATCCCGAGCCCGTAGGAGCGGATCACCTCCGGCTGGTATCCGGCCTGCACCAGCGCCTTGTGCGCCGAGCCGCAGGGATGACCACGCCCGGGCGGGCCGGCGGTCCAGGTTCCGTAGCAGACGTAGAGCTTCATGGCTTTGGTGCCTTTAGTTTGGCCAGCTCCGGGGGTGGGACTCGAACCCACAACACCTCGGTTAACAGCCGAGTACTCTGCCAATTGAGTTACCCCGGATTACGGTGGATCGAGCTGATAGCCGCAGTTATCGTATCGGCACTGTACCCGCTGCGCCTCGGCGTCTGGCGACGGGGCCCGCACCCCTCACTCGGGGCCCTCGAGCCTCGCCACCACCGCCCGGATCGCGTCGAGTACCCCCTCGCGCTCGCGGGCCAGCGCGCCCGTGCCGGCCTCGTGGCCCCGAACGCGAATGATCGCGCGGTCCAGCCGGTCGCGTTCGAGCATCAGCCGCGCGTGCTCGAGCCGGTCCGGCGTCGGATCGGGGATCCGGCCCGCGAGCTGCACGAGTCCGGCGAGCACCCGCGCGAACTCCTCGTCGTCGGGCGGCAGGTCGGCGAGCGGCGAAGCGGTGTGTCCGTTCAGGTGGCCTGCGGCGCGGCGCGTCGGCTCGCTCGTCAGCAGCTCGTCGGGATCGACCGCCGCGAGCATCCTGGCCCCGAGCTCCGGCAGCGCGATGCAGAGCGCGAGGAACATCCGCTCCAGGCGAGGGCCGCGGTCGGTCGAGCTCGGGGCGCGACCGTCGGCAGCGCTCCGCTCGGGGCTGGGAGCCGGACCGCCAGGCGCGCCGGCCGCGCGCGCTGGGCGGGAGGCCAGCAGCGTCGTCAAACGCCCCTCAGTCAGCTCCAGGCGGCCAGCGACGCGACGCACTAGCTCGTCGCGCAGAATGCTCGCCGGCACCTCGTCGAGCACCGGCCGGAGCTCCTGAAGCGCCCGGTCGCGCCCCTCCGCGCTCCGGGTGTCGGCGCGCGCCAGGATCCGGTCGACGTGGAAGGCAACGAACGGCTTGGAGGCTTCGACCAGCCCTCGCAGCGCATCGGCCCCCTCACGCTCGACGAGCTCCGCCGGGTCGGTGCCCTCGGGGAGCCCGACAACGCGCAGCTCGAGCTCTCGGCGCCGGGCCAGCCGGGAGGCGCGGAGCATCGCGTCCTGTCCGGCGCGGTCAGCGTCGAGGCACAGCTCGAGCACGTGTGCGATCCGCTGCAGCTCGGTGACCTGCTCCTCGGTCAGCGCGGTCCCCATGATCCCGACCGCGTTGCGAAGCCCGGCCTGGTGCAGCGCGAGCACGTCCGTGTACCCCTCGACGAGGATCATCCGGTCCGCGCGCGCCGCGGCCGAGCGGGCGAGATCGATCCCGAACAGAACCTCGCGCTTGTGGTAGAGCTCTCCGTCAGAGGTGTTGAGGTACTTCGGACGCTGATTCTCGCGCATCGCGCGCGCACCGAACCCGTGCACCCGCCCCCGCGCGTCGACGGCGGGAAACATGATCCGCTCGCGGAAGCGGTCGTACACCTGGCCGGGGCGGTTCTTGGAGCGCTGTACCAGCCCGACCGCGAGCAGTTCCTCGTCGCTGTAGCCCGACGTCCGTGACGCGCGCAGGATCCGGTCCCAGGCGCTCGGCGCGTAACCGACGCGAAACTCCTTGAGCGTCCGCTCCTCGAGCCCGCGCCCGAGCAGGTAGGCGCGCGCGGGCTGCGCCTCGCGCGCCTCCCACAGGTAGCGCGAGTAGTACGTGCTGGCTCGCCCGAGCAGCGACTGCAGCCGCTCACGGCGCTCACGGCGGACGGCGGCGCCAGGATCCTCGTCCTCGGTCTCGAGTTTGATCCCGAAGCGATCCCCGAGCGCTTCGAGCGCCGCCTTGAAGTCGAGCCCCTCGGTCTCCATCACGAAGTCGAACGGGTCACCGGACGCCTGGCAGCCAAAGCAGTGGTAGTGCTTCTCGTCCGGGCGTACGTGGAACGAACCGGAGCGCTCCTCGTGGAACGGGCACAGGCCGAAGTAGCTGTTGACGCCGGCGCGGCGCAGGTCCACGCGCGTGGAGACGAGCGCGAGCATGTCCACCGCGGCCAGCACGCGGTCACGGGAGTCCGAGGTGTACCGGCTCACGGCGCGAACGCGACCGGGACTGTCAGCTGCTCGAACCGATGGATGCAGTAGCGGTCGGTCATCCCCGCCACGTGGTCGGTCACGCGCGTGGCCAGCTCGCCGTCAGGGATCGAGGCGGGGATCTCCTCCGGGTCGGCGCAGTAGTGCTCGAACAGCGCACGGACGACGAGGTGGATCTTGGCGTGCTCGCGGGTGGCCACCGGGCCGAGGTAGACGTGGTCGAACATGAACGAGCGCAGCTGCGCCATCGCGCCGCCGACCCGCTCGCCCTGGACGACGTCGCCCGCTGCCTCCGAATGCTCGACGAGGTCGTGGACGAGGGCGTCGATCCGGCGCGGACCCGTGTCACCGAGGATCTCGATCGCCCCCGCCGGCAGGTCGGCCGCGGTGATCACGGCGGCGCGCACGGCGTCATCGATGTCGTGATTGATATAGGCGAAGCGATCGACGAGCCTGACGATCTTGCCCTCGAGCGTGGAGGGCTCGTCGGCGCGTCCGGAGTGGCTGACGATGCCGTCGCGTACCGGCGCGGTCAAGTTCAATCCGTGTCCGTCGCGCTCGAGCGTGTCGACTACCCGCAGCGAGTGCTCGTGGTGGCGGAAAGCGGATCCGAAGTGCTCCCGCAGGCAGCGGTCCAGCGCGTCCTCGCCCACGTGCCCGAACGGCGGGTGTCCGAGGTCGTGGCCGAGCCCGATCGCCTCGACGAGGTCCTCGTTGAGCGCCAGCGCGCGGGCGACCGTGCGCGACACCTGCGTGACCTCGATCGTATGGGTCAGCCGGGTACGGTAGTGATCGCCGGTTGGGGCCACGAACACCTGCGTCTTGTGCTTGAGCCGCCGGAACGCCTTGCAGTGCACGATCCGGTCGCGGTCGCGTTGAAACGGCGTCCGCAACCCGCAGTCCGGCTCTGGCCGTGCCCGGTCAGCCGGATACGAATGCGTCGCCAGCGGCGACAGCTGCGCCTGCTCACGCGATCGCATGCGCCGCTC
This sequence comes from Solirubrobacteraceae bacterium, assembly GCA_050997795.1. Classification (GTDB taxonomy): domain Bacteria; phylum Actinomycetota; class Thermoleophilia; order Solirubrobacterales; family Solirubrobacteraceae; genus Palsa-465. Next base: position 5,477 of record JBPCQU010000275.1, read on the forward strand.
GAAGGCGTCCGCGACCCGGCCGCGGGGGTGCTCGCTGCCGCTTGTCAGGGGGTGCTCGCTGCCGCT
>JBPCQU010000295.1:0-3103 GCA_050997795.1 Solirubrobacteraceae bacterium
CGGAGCCCAGCAGGTGCGAGAGCTGGCTCGTGTCGCTGGCGATGTCCCGATCGATCTGATTGCTCAGTTGCGCGCCGGTGTCGTCATAGATGACGACGAAGATCACTGCCGCCGAGATCAGCATCACACCGGCCACCCACATGGTCAGCCGCCAGCGCAAGCTGGCCGGCAGCACCGATCTAACCGCCCGCACCAAACCGGTAGCCGACTGAGCGGATGGTGACGATTGGCGTGCCGCCGACGCCGCGGCGCAGCTTGCGACGGAGATATCCGATGTAGACGTCGACCACGTTCGTGCCCGGATCAAAGTCATACCCCCAGACGGTGCGCAGGATTTGATCCCGAGTAAGTACCCGTCCGCGGTTGCGCATCATGTACACCAACAGCTCGAACTCGGTCGTCGACAGCCGCACCAGCTCGCCGTCGCGGTGTACCTCCCGCGTGAGCAGATTGACATCGATTCCCCCGTCGGTCATGGTTGTCTGCGGCGTCTGCCTGACCACCCGCAGCTGCGCGCGGATGCGCGCCGCGAGCTCGCCCAACGAGAAGGGCTTCGTGACGTAGTCAACGGCGCCGGCATCCAGGCCGGCTATGCGATCCTCCACATCGTCGCGAGCCGTGAGGATGATCACCGGCAGCTCAGGCTTGGCCTCATGAACCACCGCAAGTACCTCGAGGCCACCGCGTCCGGGGAGCATCATGTCGAGCACGACCAGATCAACCGGCTCATTCAGCGCCTCTTCGGTGCCGCTGACCCCGTCGAGCGCAGACCGGACCTCAAACCGCTGAGCCTGCAGCCCTCGCTCCAGGAAGTCAACGATTCCGGGCTCATCCTCGATCAACAGGATCAACTCAGGCATCGCCAACTCCTCGAGCCGCATCATGCGATCGCAGATACTTCACTGCCACTGATCGCAACTCGAAACCCCTCCTGGATCTGTCATTTCCAGGCGGCGCGGCGCAGCTGAGCGCGTACGCGGGCCACCAGCTCACCGGGCGAGAAGGGCTTGGCCAAGAAGTCGCTTGCGCCCGCGTCGAAGGCTGCGATGCGGTCGGCGACCTCAGCGTGATCGCTCAGAACGATGATGGGGAGGGCTGGCTTGCGGTGGCGCACGACCATGATCACGTCTAGCGCGTCACGGCCGGGCACGATCTGATCGAGCACGACCAGAGTCACGTCGTCAGCTAACGCGCGTCGCTCTCCCTCAATCCAATTCGACGCACCCGTGACCTCCAAGCCCCCGGCTCGAAGCCTCGACCGGAGAACATTGACAATCGCGGGCGAGACCGCGATCACCAGGACGTGTCCCATGTCAAGCGCGAGGATTAGGACGGGATCGCGTAAAGCGCCCCGCCATGCTCGATTACCCTTCGCGGGGGCAGCGGCGCGGGCGGGGGACCACCTTCGACCGCGCCCGTGCGGGCGTTGTAGAGCCCACCGTGACACGGACAGGCGATCTGATCGGCGCCCTGGTAACCGACCTGACAGCCCGCGTGGGTGCAGATCGCGCTGAACGCGTTCAGCGACCCGTCGCTGTGGCGAATGATGATGTCGGGCTGTTGGTCGCGTGGATCGGTGTAGAGCGCGGCTTGATCCCGCGCCAGTTGGCTGGAGGCGCCGATCCGCACGGCTTCAGACGGAACCGTCCCGCCCCCGCGAGCGGCCGGCTGTCCCGCCACTGGAGCCTTGGAGCTGGAGGCGGTCTTCCTCGAGCGCGTGCTCGTTGCCGTAGTGGAGGAGGCACGCACACCGAAGCGTGTCGCGTTCGAGCGGTAGCTGCCCTTCGCGAGCGCGGAGATCGCGCTCAGCACAAGTGCCAGCGCGCCTGTGGCTCCCAGCGCGCGAGCTACCAGTGCCCGACGCGTGAGCCTCGGCTCCTCTCCCACCGGCACACGCCGCCCAGCTGCGCGCACGAGCTGGCGCTGCCTAGCCGCCACGAGGCGGTCAAGCGAGTTGTCAAGTGCCGGCTGGCCAGCCGCGCCTGCCAGCACGAACGGCAGCCACGCGAACACGAACACGATGTCAGAACCCAGAAAGTAGGGAGACGTATTCCAGCCGTTGGTCAGAAACAACACGAGGTTGAGGCTCAGACCCGCCGCGGCAGCCACACGTGTGAGCAGGCCGCCAAGAACCAGCAGCCCAACAACTATCTCCACAAACGCGACCCCAACCCCGGAGAGCTTCGGGTGAGGCAACGCGAACGCGCGCAACAAGAACCCCCCGGGGGTCCCGTGAGCAAAGGCGCTCAACTGCGTTCCGATATAGGTCGGTGCCCCGGGATGCAAAAAAACCTGGCTCGCTCAGCTTCTGGATCCCGGCATACACGAATGTAACGCCAAGAAACACGCGCAGCGGAAACAAAGCCAGCGCCGACCCGATCGCGGGAACCCCGATGACTCCCCGCCGACCCCCGGCATGCGCACGATCGGTATTCACCGATTATGGAGGATCATCACTGACCGTAAGCCAACTGTAAGTAGCGGCTGAGACTACGCTTACTCGCGGTCCGGCACCGGATAGTGACACGCCGTCGGCGTGTCACTATTCCCGTTGTGGAGAGTGGCGTCGAACGGCTGCGGGAGCGTCGTGCTGCCCGCGCCCGGACGGTGCGGCGCCGACGACGGGCGGCGGAGCTGCTCTTGGGGGTGGTCGGGTTCGCCGGCGCCGCGTTGGTCATCCTGGTGTCGTCAAGACACTCGGCTCACCGAGCCGTTGGCGCAACTCATTCGTCGTCGGCGCTTACGCGACGGCCTACGGTCCCGTCTAACTCGCGCGCGCAGCTGGCGGCCCTCAAGCGGTTGGCTGCCTACGGTCTGCCGCTGTTCTGTGGGGGGCGCTCGAAGCGGATGGTCGCGCTGACCTTCGATGACGGCCCGGGTCCGTACACGACGCTCGCGGTCAAGAAGCTTCGCCAGCATCATCTGCGGGCCACGTTCTTTCTCGTTGGCAAACAGATCGTCGCCCATCCCGGGCTGGCGTACGGAGAGGCCAGTCGCGGCGGTCGGAGATCACACCATGACCCATCCTTTTTTGCCCGCGCTCCCGCATGCCGCGATGGTGCGCGAGATAGCCGACGCTAAGACGCTGATCGAGTGGACGGCC
>JBPCQU010000035.1:0-6161 GCA_050997795.1 Solirubrobacteraceae bacterium
CGCCTCCACCTCGGCCGAAGCCGCAGGTCCCGGCCTGGACGTGTCACCCAGGTGCGAGCTGGCGGCGTCCTCGGCCGCCTTGCGCGCCCGCACCTCCTTGGTCAGGATGCCGAGCTCCTCCTGCAAATCGACGTCCAAGAACCGCGACGCCAGCCAGCGCATGATGTAGTCAGGCATCGACTTCGCGAACGGGATCTCCGGGTTGGAGGTCATCCCCTCGGGCTCGAAGCGCATGTAGCTGAACTTGCGGACCAGCGTCTCGAGCGGCACTCCGTACTGGAGCGAGATCGAGATCGCGGTCGCGAACGAGTTCATCATCCCGCGCAGCGTCGATCCCTCCTTGCCGATGTCGGTCAGGAAGATCTCGCCGATCGTCCCGTCCTCGTACATGCCCGCTGTGATGTAGCCCTCGTGACCGCCGATCGAGAACTTGTGCGTGATCGACTGGCGCTCGCGGGGCATCCGGCGACGTTTCGGCGGCGCCTTGGCGAGCGCATCCTTGACTGCCTGGTCGATCTCGGCCTGGGGGTCGATCGGTTCCACGACGCCCTGCTGCGCGTCGGTTCTCAGCGCCTGGGCGGTCTTGGAGCCGTCCCGGTAGATCGCGAGCGCCTTGACGCCGAGCTGCCAGGCCTGGATGTAGGCGTCGGCGATGTCTTCCACGGTCGCCGTTTGAGGCATGTTGACCGTCTTGGAGATCGCCCCGGAGATGAACGGCTGCACCGCGCCCATCATCTTGATGTGCCCCATGTGCGAGATCGCCCGCTCGCCGACCGCGACGTCGAACACCGGCAGGTCCTCCGCGGCCAGATCCGGCGCGCCGACGATCATCCCACGCTCGTTGACGTAGGCGACGATCTGCTCCACCTGCTCGTCGGTATAGCCGAGCGTCTGCAGCGCCAGCGGCACGGTGCGGTTGACGATCGTCATCTGACCGCCGCCGACGAGCTCCTTGAACTTGACCAGCGAGAAGTCCGGCTCGACGCCGGTCGTGTCGCAGTCCATCAGGAAGCTGATCGTGCCCGTGGGGGCGAGTACGGTCGCCTGCGCGTTGCGGTAGCCGTGCTCCTCGCCCGCCAGCACCGCTTCGTCCCAGGTTGAGCGCGCCGCGCTCAGCAGCGCCGCGTCGACGCACGATTCGTCGGGAATCGCCTGCGAGGCGTCACGGTGCATCCGCATCACGGCGTTGTGGGCCTCGCGGTTCTCGCGGTAGCGCTCGTACGGACCCATCGCCTCGGCCACCCGTGCCGAGGCCAGGTACCCGCGCCCGGTCATCAACGCCGTGATCGCCGCGGCCGTCCCGCGTCCCGTATCGGAGTCGTACGGCACTCCGTCGGCCATCAAGTAGGCGCCCAGGTTCGCGTAGCCGAGCCCGAGCTGACGGAACGCGCGCGCGTTGGCGCCGATCTCCTCGGTCGGGTAGCTCGACGGCGAGACGACGATCTCCTGCGCGAGCAACACGATGTCGACCGCGTGCTCGAAGGACTCCACGTCGAACGTCCCGTCGGCCCGGCGGAACTTCATCAGGTTCAGCGAGGCCAGGTTGCAGGCCGAGTCGTCGACATGCATGTACTCGGAACAAGGGTTAGAAGCGTTGATCCGCCCCGACACCGGGCTCGTGTGCCACTGGTTGATCGTGGTGTCGTACTGGACGCCGGGATCGGCGCATCGCCACGCCGCCTCGGCGATCTCCTTCATCAGCTGGCGCGCCGCGATCGGCTCGCCGATCGGCTCGCCCGTGACCCGCGCGAGCAGGTGCCAGTCCTCGTCGTTCTCGACCGCGCGCATGAACTCGTCACTGACACGCACCGAGTTGTTCGCGTTCTGGTACTGGATCGAGTAGAAGCCCTCGCCGTCGATCGACATGTCGAAGCCGGCGTCGCGCAGCGCGGCGGCCTTGTCCTCCTCCTTGGCCTTGCACCAGATGAAGTCGCGGATGTCGGGGTGGTCGACGTCGAGCACGACCATCTTCGCCGCCCGCCGGGTCTTGCCGCCTGACTTGATCGTCCCGGCCCACGCGTCGGCGCCGCGCATGAAGCTGACCGGGCCCGAGGCGGTGCCGCCCTTCGAAAGCGGCTCCATCGAGCCGCGGATCTTCGACAGGTTGATCCCAGACCCCGACCCGCCGCGGAAGATCTTTCCCTCCTTGGTATTCCAGGTCAGGATTGACTCCATCTCGTCCTCGACGCTGAGGATGAAGCACGCCGAGCACTGGGGACTCTCCTCGAAGCCGACGTTGAACCAGACGGGGGAATTGAACGCCGCCAGCTGGTGCAGCAGGATGTGGGTCAGCTCGGCCTCGAAGGTGGCGGCGTCGGCGTCGGTGGAGAAGTAGCCGCGCTCGCGTCCCCAGCTCGAGATCGTTCCGGCGACCCGACCGATCATCTGCCGTACCGAATGCTCCCGCGAGGCGGTCTCGAGCTGGCCGCGGAAGTACTTCTGGGTGACGATGTTGGTCGCGTTCTGGGACCACGACTTCGGAAACTCGACGTTGCGCTGCTCGAAGGAAACCTTGTCGCCGTGGCCGATCCTCGCGTCCCGGCGCTCCCACTCGATCGCGTCGAACGGGTGCAGCTCGGGCGCGGTGAAGTAACGACGGATCGAGAGGCCCTCGCCCGCCCTCGAGGTCGGGCCGCTGTGGGTTTGCGGTGCTTGCGACATGCCTTCGTGCTCCTCTCGTTTCCGCTCGTTGCGCTGCCCCATCTCGGCTCATCACCGGCCGAGGGGCGAACGGCAAATGATTGCCCATGGCCCGGACGGAAAAACGAGCCACGGGCCGGCTCTGGAGCGGTCCTCGAAGAACACTCATTCTACCGCGCCCCGACGCCCGGCCGGGGCGCTCGAACGCGCGTGATACCGTCGCCGCGATGTCCACCGCGCGCCTGCACGGGCTCGGTCGCGGCGAGCCCACCGGCGCCCGACACCCCGATCTGAGCGCGCGCTCGCACCCCGCCGGCGTGCTCGCGGTGGCGCTTTTGGCGGTGTGCGGCTACGCGGCCTTCGCCCACGGGGCGGTGGGGCCGACCGCGACCGAGCGCCTACAGCTCGTGATCGCGATCGTCGCCGCCGGCGCCGTGGCCGCATGGCTGTGGAGCGGCACGTTCGCGGTGAACGCTCCCGCGCTCGTCTGGGGCGGGCTCGGGCTGCTCGCCGCGTTCGCCGCCTGGAGCGGGCTCACGTTGCTGTGGAGCGTTTCGCCCGATCAGACCTGGGCCGAGTGCAACCGCGCGCTGACCTACGCGCTCGTCGTAGGCCTCGCGATCACCCTCGGAGCTTCACACCGCCACGCGGTCGAGCTGGTGGCGGGCGGGTTCCTGGCGGTTTGTCTGGCCGTCACCGCCTACGGTCTGGGCCAGAAGCTGTTCCCCGGCGTCCATGTCGGGGGGCTGCTGACGCTCGATCAGACCGGTCAGCTCCCGCGTCTGCAGGAGCCCTTTGGGTACTGGAACGCGCTGGCATTGTTCGTCGCGTTTGGCGTGCCCATCGCGCTCTCGCTCGCGGTCGACGGCGAGCTGTCCGAACGGGTCCGGGTGCCCGCGGCTGCGGCCATCGTGCCGATGCTCGTCACGATCGCGTTCACGTACTCGCGCGGCGCGGTGCTGGCTCTGGTCTGTGGGTTGGCCGTCGGCATCGCTCTCGGCGGCGCGCGACTCCGGTCGCTGCTGTGGCTGGCGCTCGCCTGCCTCGCGGCGCTCCCGCCCGCGATCCTCGGCCTGATGAGCCATCCGTTGACGGGGACCGGCGTCGATCTCGGCGCCCGCGAGCTGGCCGGCGCTGAGCTCACGGCCGTGCTCGCGGCCTGTGTGCTGCTGCTCTCGATCGCCGCTCGCCGGCTGGTGGCGCGCGAGCGACGCACCTCGCTGTCGGCGCTTGACGCGCAGCGGATTGGCCGCGCCCTGGCCAGGCTTCTCGCCGTCCTGGTCGTGGTCGCGGTGCTGGCGGTCGCCTTCTCGGCCCGCGGGCTCGGCGGCACGGTCTCGCACGCCTGGCACAGCTTCACCGCGACGAAGGCGACGAGCGTCTATGACCCCGGGCGACTGCTCTCAGCCGACAGCGAGAACCGCTGGGTGTGGTGGAAGGAGGCCGCGCGCGCGTTCGGCGATCGCCCGGTCGCCGGTTGGGGCGCCGGCTCGTTCGGGGTCGTGCACCTGCTCTTCCGCCGGGACACGCTGACCGTCCAGCAGCCCCACAGCGTGCCCCTCCAGTTCCTCACCGAGACGGGCGTTGTCGGCGCGATTCTCGGCCTCGGAGCGTTCGCTCTGCTTACGGCGGGCGGGCTCGGCGCGGTCAGGCAGCGGCCGTCCGGGCGCGCGCGGCTGCTCGCCGCGGCGCTGCTCGCCGGCTCGGTCATGTACGCGGTCCACGCGCTCTACGACTGGGACTGGGACATACCGGGGGTCACGTTGCCCGCTCTGCTGTTCCTGGGCGTGCTGGGGGGGAGTGCTCGCCACGAGCAGCCGCCCACAGCGGTCCGACGCTCCGGCTGGCGCGCGGCGGGGCTCGCGGCCGCCGCCCTCTGCCTGGCGGCGTTCGCATTCTCGGTCGTGGTGCCGAGGCTCGCGGCCGCCGACGCCCAGCAGGCGCTCGTCTCGGCTTCGGGCGCGTCCCGTCCGGCGCTCCAAGGGGCGCTGGCCAGCGCGCTGGACGCCAGCCGGCTGAACCCGCTCTCGGACGCGGGCCTGCTCGCCGCCGCGACGATCGAGCTCCATCTCGGCCACGACGAGCAGTCGCGACGCTACGTGCTCGCCGCGGTCGGTCGTCAACCCACCGACGGGCAGGCCTGGCAGCAACTCGCATTCGAAGATCTCGTCCTACGTGACAACCGCGATGCGCTGATCGCGGCGCGACAGGCCCTGGCGCTCGATCCCCACGGCGCCGGAGCGATCGCGCTGGCCCGGCGCGTAGGTCTGTTATATCTGCGGCGCTGATGCTCTCCAGCTCTCTGCGCGCATGAAGCTGCTCGTCACGGGTGGCGCCGGGTACGTCGGCTCGATCGTCGCCCGCCAGCTGCTGGCGGCGGGTCACGACGTCGTCGTGCTCGACAATCTCGAGCGGGGCCATCGCGACGCGGTGCCCGACGAGGCACGGCTGATCGTCGCCGACTTGCGCGACCGCGACGCGGTGCGGCGGGCGCTCCGGCGAGGGGACGGCTTCGAGGGCGTGCTGCACTTCGCGGCGCTCGCCTTGGTGAGCGAATCGGTCAGCCACCCCGAGCGTTACTACCGCACCAACGTGGGCGGCACCTTGAACCTGCTCGAGGCGATGATCGGCGCGAGCGTCTCACGGCTCGTGTTCTCGTCCACCTGCGCCGTCTACGGACAGCCGGACGAGGTCCCGATCGCCGAGGACGCGCCACCACGGCCGGCGAATGCGTACGGAGCGTCGAAGCTCGCGGTTGACCACATGATCGGTGACGTCTGCCTCGCGCACGGACTGGGGGCGGTGAGTCTGCGCTACTTCAACGTCGCGGGAGCCAGCGGGGAGGCGGGGGAGGACCACGAACCCGAGACGCACCTGATCCCGAACATCCTGCGCGCCGCGATCGGCCGCAACTCGCACATCGACGTGTACGGGACCGACTACGAGACGCCGGACGGGACCGCCGTGCGTGACTACATCCACATCGAGGATCTGGGTGAAGCGCACCTGCTGGCGCTCGAGGGCGCGCGTGCCGGTGAGCACCGGATCTTCAACCTCGGCAATGGCAGCGGCTTCTCGGTGCGCGAGGTGATCGCGGCGGCGGCCGCGGTCACGGGAGCCGAGATCCCGATCCGCGAGGCAGCGCGGCGCCCCGGCGACCCGCCGATGCTGGTCGCCGCGAGCGAGCGCATCCGTGCCGAGCTGGGGTGGAAGGCGCGCAAGCCCGAGCTCGAGCAGATGATCGCCGACGCCTGGACGTTCATGCAGGCCCGGCCGGAGGGCTACTGAGGAGCCGAGCTTCGACCGCCGCCCGCGCCGCGGCGAGCACCGCTTCCGGCGGCTGCGACGCGTCGATCGTCCGGATCCGATCCGGGTGGGCGAGGGCCAGCTCTCGGTAGGCGCCGGCGATGCGATCGAAGAACCCGTCGGGATCGAGCTCGAGCCGATCGAGCCTAGTCACACACGCGCGCGGGGACTCGGCAGCGCGAGGGGGGCAGAGTTGCATCCTGAAGATCCCACGC
>JBPCQU010000085.1:0-7576 GCA_050997795.1 Solirubrobacteraceae bacterium
TGGGACGCCGACTGCCCGGTCGTCTGGTCTGCCACGGCGACCGTCACCTCGGTGCCGTTCACACTGACCTTGCTCGAGATCTGGTCACCGGGATGGACCCCCAGGCCCAGCTTCACCGGCGCCGACGGGACGAGCTCATACCAGGCGAAGTAGCTCGGGGTCCCGCTGCCACTACAGTCCGCCTCGGTGCCCGTCTGCTCTAATGCCTCGGACTGGCCGGAGCCCGAGCCGCCGAGCCCGACCCAGAAGGCCGAGTACTGGCTGCCCCCGTCGCTGGTGCACTTCGCGGTCGGCTGCACCCAGCTCCCGGACACGCTCGAGAAGTCCTTGCTGCTCGAGGAGCCGCCGACCACATAGCCGGACCAGTTCTCGCTCGTAGCCTGCTGGACGTCGCTCGCCGCCGAGACGGCCGGCACGACACATAGCACGCCGACCGTCGTAATCAACACTGAAATCAATCTTTTCGTGTTCATGCCAGTCACTCTGAAAGTGACCGGTAAGAAAGCGTTCTCTAGCGACGAAGAGGTGGTTACGAAACGACGAAGAGATGTATGAGTGGATCAGCTAGTCAGGAGGCTAGGCCGATCGCGCCCGAGCTAGGCGGACAGCCTGCGACAGCGTGGCGATGTCATAGGCGCCCTGGTGTCGGTGACCGTTGACGAAGAACGACGGTGTTCCCGACACGCCGCTCAGGTCGGCCGACTCGACGTCCTGTGCGATCCGCGATGCGCCCTTTCGCTTGCGCAGGTAGCCGCGGAAGCGCTCGACGTCGAGCCCGAGCGACTCGGCCTCGCGGACCAGGTCCGTGACCGTGAGCTTGTCCTGGTGGGAGAGCAGCGAGTCGTGCATCTCCCAGAAGCGGTCCTGCGCCGACGCCGCCTCGGCGGCTTCGGCCGCCAGCTGCGCGTGCGGGTGCACGTCATTGAGCGGGAGGTGACGCCAGACATAGCGCAGGTCACCGAAGTCCGACAGCAGCTCCCGGATCACGCCCTCGGCCTGACCGCAGAACGGGCACTCGAGGTCGCCGTACTCGACCAGCGTCACGGACGCATCAGCAGGCCCGCGCACGTGGTCACGCTCGGGGTCGACTTCGACCGCGAGGTCGACTATCGCCTCCGAGCGACCGACGAGCGCCCTGATCGCGATCGCCCGCGGCAGCCTGCGGGTCACGCCGAACACGACCGCTGAGACGATCGGAGCGCCGACCAGCGTGCTCAGCACGCCGAGCTTGGCTTCGGCGAGCTGGTCACCGCCAAAGGCCAGCGTGGCGATCAGCAGCGAGACCGTGAAGCCGACGCCAGCGATCGCACCACCCCCGATGACTGAGCCCCATCCGACCGGCGGCCGGATCCTGCCGCCGCTGGAGCGCGTCACCAGGCTCGCGGCGCCGGAAATGCCGAGCGGCTTGCCGACCAGGTAGGCGACGATGATCCCGAGCGTGATCGGCGACGAGTACGCGCGGGACAAGAACGAGCCGCTGACAACGACTCCGGCGTTGACGAGCGCGAACAGCGGCACGATCACGTAGCTGGTGAACGGGTGATAGAGCTGCTGATAGCGCTCGTTGGGAGAGATTGCCGAGCGCAGACCGGCGCGCGCCGACCGGGCGAGCTCGGACGTCGGCTGCTCTCGGAACACGCGAAACAGGTCGGTTGCGCGCTCGAGGTCGGCCCTCGACGCCGGGTAGGCGATCGTCAGCAGGCCCATCGCCAGCCCGACGACCACGGGATCCACGCCTGACTTCTGCAGCGACACCCAGGCGGTCACGCCGAGCACCCCGTAGAGCGCGCCGTTGTGGACGCGGCGGGCGCGGGCGATCAGCATCAACGCGAACGTCGCCAGCGCCACCGCGAGTGCGACGGCCTGCACCGAGGTCGTGAACACGACCGCAATCACGATCAGCGCAACCAGGTCGTCGACGACCGCGACGGTCAGGATGAATGCGCGCAGGCTGGCCGGCAGGCGCCGACCGACGAGCGCCAGCATCCCGAGCGCGAACGCCGTATCGGTGGACATCGCCACCCCCCAGCCGCCCCGTGACGAGCCACCGTTGAACGCCAGGAAGATGAGGATCGGGAGCAGCATCCCTCCGAGTCCGGCCAGCAGCGGGAGCGCCAGCCGGCGGCGGTCACGCAGCTCGCCGAGGTCGAACTCGCGACGCGCCTCGAGGCCGACGACAAAGAAGAACAGCGTCATCAGGCCGCTGTTGACCCAGTGGCGGAGATCTTGCGTGAGCCCCGCGCCGCCGATCCGGATCGACAGCGCCGTTCTCCACACGTGGTCGTAGGAAGTCGCGTCGGCGTTTACCCAGACCAGCGCGGCGACGGTCGCCACGAGCAGGATCACCGCGCTCCCGGACTGCGTGCGCAGGAACTCCCGCAACGGCGCCTCGAGGTTGCGCGCCCAGGCCGTGCGACCGGCGAGCGGCCCGGCGCCCTCGCGCCCCTCGCCGGAGTCCTGCGAGTCGATCGGGGGGTCGGCTGCGGTCACCGGCAATCAGGTTAGAAAGGCCGTCCGCCGCTAGTATCTAGGTAACGATTTTCCGAACATCGTGTGCGCCAATCCGCAAGGAGCCGACCATGCCAGCGACTGAACCCCTTGTCTTCGACGCGATCCGCACTCCGCGGGGGAAGGGCAAAGTCAACGGATCGCTTCACAGCACCAAGCCTGTGGACCTGGTCGTGGGCCTGATGCACGAGATGCTCAGCCGCCACCCCGAGCTGGATCCCAGTCGCGTGGACGACGTGGTGCTCGGCTGCGTGTCACCGATTGGCGACCAGGGCGCCGACATCGCCAAGACCGCGGCGATCAAGGCCGGGCTTCCGGACACCGTGTCCGGGGTGCAGCTGAACCGCTTCTGCGCTTCCGGGCTGGAGGCCGTCAACATCGCGGCCCAGAAGGTCGCCTCGGGCTGGGAGGACCTGGTGCTAGCCGGCGGCGTGGAGTCGATGTCGCGGGTGCCGATGGGATCCGACGGCGGCGCGTGGGCGATGGACCCCGAGACCAACTACGACACCTCGTTCATCCCGCAGGGCATCGGCGCGGACCTGATCGCGACGGTCGAGGAGTTCAGCCGCGAGGACGTCGACGCCTACGCGGCGCGCTCCCAGGAGCGGGCGGCGACCGCGCAGAGCGAAGGCCGCTTCTCGAAGTCGGTCATCCCGGTGGCGGACATCAACGAGCACGTCGTGCTCGACCGCGACGAGTTCATTCGTCCCGGCACGACCGTCGAGACGCTCGGTCAGCTCAAGCCTTCGTTCGCGGCGATGGGCGAGATGGGCGGCTTCGATGCCGTGGCGCTCCAGAAGTACCACTGGATCGAGAAGATCAACCACGTCCACACGCCCGGTAACTCCTCGGGCATCGTCGACGGCGCGTCGCTGGTGGCGATCGGCAACGAGAAGACCGGCGCCGAGCTCGGGCTGCGGGCGCGGGCTCGCGTGCTCGCGACGGCGGTCTCGGGCGCCGATCCGACGATCATGCTGACCGGCCCGGCGCCGGCCAGCCGCAAGGCCCTGGCCAAGGCGGGGCTGACGGTGGGCGATCTGGACCTGGTCGAGATCAACGAGGCCTTCGCCGCCGTGGTGCTGCGCTTCGTCAAGGACATGGGCCTCGACCTGGAGAAGGTCAACGTCAACGGCGGTGCGATCGCGATGGGCCATCCCCTCGGCGCGACCGGCGCGATGATCCTCGGCACCCTGGTCGACGAGCTCGAGCGCCAGGACAAGCGCTACGGCCTGGCGACGCTCTGCGTCGGCGGCGGGATGGGCATCGCGACGGTCGTCGAGCGCGTCTGACGGCGACGCGACCGCCCGAGCCCAACCTCCACACCTCTCAGAGAAACGAGACGAGCATGAGTGAGAGCAGCACGATCCGCTGGGAGCGGGACGAGGACGGCGTCGTGATCCTGACGCTCGACGACCCCAGCCAATCGGCCAACACGATGAACGCCGCCTACGCCGCCTCGATGCAGGCGACAGTCGACCGGCTCGAGGCCGAGCGCGACGAGATCACGGGTGTGATCATCGCCTCGGCCAAGAAGACGTTCTTCGCCGGGGGGGACCTGAACGATCTGCGGTCCGCGACCAAGGAGCAATCAGACGAGGTCGCCAAGTTCGTCCGCGAGGGCAAGTCCGTCCTGCGCCGGCTCGAGACGCTCGGCAAGCCGGTCGTCGCGGCGGTGGCCGGGTCAGCGCTCGGCGGGGGACTCGAGATCATGCTCGCCTGCCATCACCGAATCGTGGTCGACGACCCGAAGATCCAGCTCGGCTTTCCAGAGGTCCAGCTGGGGCTGCTCCCGGGCGCCGGAGGCGTCACCCGCACGGTGCGGATGATGGGGATCGTGAGCGCGCTCATGGAGCTCCTGCTCCAGGGTCAGCGCGTGCGCCCCCAGAAGGGCAAGGAGATCGGCATCGTCGACGAGCTGGCGACGACGCGCGAGGAGCTGATCCCGACGGCGAAGAAGTGGATCGCCGAGAACAGTGGCGGGGATCCGGTCCAGCAGCCGTGGGACGTCAAGGGCTACAAGATCCCCGGCGGCACCCCGAGCACGCCCGCGCTGGCGCAGAACCTGCCGGCCTTCCCGGCCAACCTGCGCAAGCAGCTCAAGGGCGCGAACTACCCTGCGCCGCACCACATCATGGCCGCCGCGGTCGAGGGCGCCCAGGTCGATTTCGAGAACGCGTCCGAAATCGAGGGGCGCTACTTCGTCGACCTGGTGACCAGCCAGGTGGCCAAGAACATGATCCAGGCGTTCTTCTTCGACCTGCAGCGCGCGACCGGCAGTCGCGGCCGACCGGCGGAGATCGAGACCTTCAAGCCGGCGAAGATGGTCGTTCTCGGCGCCGGGATGATGGGCGCGGCGATCGCCTACGTGTGCGCCAAGGCCGGAGTCGATGTCGTGCTCAAGGACGTCTCCCAGGAGGCGGCCGAGAGGGGCAAGGGCTATTCGGTCAAGCTGGTCGACAAGGCCGTGCAGCGCGGCCGCTCGACGCGCGAGCAGGGCGACCAGCTGCTCGCACGGATCATCCCGACCACAGATCCCGCCGCCGCCGAGGGCGCCAAGCTGGTGATCGAGGCGGTGTTCGAGGACCCGGCCGTCAAGGCCCAGGTGTTCGCGGAGATCGAGGCGCATCTGGCGGCGGACGCGTTGCTGGGGTCCAACACCTCGACGCTTCCGATCAGCGGCCTGGCTCAGGGGGTCACGCGCCCGGCCGACTTCATCGGGCTTCACTTCTTCAGCCCGGTGGACAAGATGCCGCTGCTCGAGATCATCCGCGGCGAACAGACCAGCGACGAGACGCTCTACCGCGCGCTCGACGTCGCGAAGCTGATCTCCAAGACGCCGATCGTCGTCAACGACAGCCGCGGCTTCTTCACCAGCCGCGTGATCGGGACATTCCTCAACGAGGGGATCGCGATGCTGCTCGAGGGCGTCCCCGCGCCGACGATCGAGCAGGCCTCCTCCCAGGCCGGCTACCCGGCGCCGGTGCTCCAGCTCTCCGACGAGCTGAACCTGAAGCTGATGCGCAAGATCCGCGATGCGGCCAAGGCGGCGGCGCAGGGCGACGGCGGCCCCTGGGTGGGTCATCCGTCTGAGGGGGTGATCGACCGGATGCTCAACGAGGGACGGCCGGGGCGTCTCGAGGGCGCGGGCTTCTACGAGTACGAGGACGGCAAGCGCACCCGCCTGTGGCCCGGCCTGAGGGAGGCGTTCCCGCCAGTCGAGGACCCCTCGACAATCCAGTTGACGGACCTCGAGGAGCGGATGCTCGTGATCGAGGCGATCGAGAGCGTCAAGTGCCTCGACGAGGGCGTGATCGAGTCAATCGCCGACGCGAACATCGGCTCGATCTTCGGGATCGGTTTCCCGGGCTGGACGGGCGGGGTGCTCCAGTACATCAACGGGTATGCCGGCGGCCTGCCGGGCTTCATAGCCCGCGCGCGCGAGCTCGCCGAGCGCTACGGCGAGCGCTTCGAGCCGCCGGCTTCGCTGGTGGAGAAGGCCGAGCGGGGCGAGATCTACTCAGACGACGAGGCGTTGATCGCAGCGGGCTGAACGCCGCTGCCGTCAGTCCTCGTCGATGTCGAAGCTGCGGTCGCGCCCGCCGTGCTTGGCGGCGTACAGGCCTCGGTCGGCCGCGGCAAGCAGCCGAAGTCCGTCAAGGTTGCCGTCGGAGTTGGAGGCGACGCCGATCGACACCGTGATGCCCTCCGGGACCAGCCCCCGCATGCGATGCGATGTCTCGGCGCGCAGGCGCTCCGCGGCCTTGATCGCGCCGTCGCGCCCGGTACCCAGCAACACGATGCAGAACTCCTCGCCGCCGAGCCGCATCGGCACGTCGCCTTCACGACACAGCTCCCACAGCAACTCGCCGAAGCACGCCAGCACGCGGTCTCCGACGTCATGGCCGTAACGGTCGTTGACCCGCTTGAAGTGGTCCAGATCGCAGACCAGCAGCGCGGCGTCTGAATGCTGCGAGAGCAGGTCCGTGAGGCCGCGGCGGTTGCGCACACCGGTGAGCGGATCGTGGGTCGCGAGGTGGTTCAGCTGCTCCCGGTGCTCGATCCCGGTCTGTGCGGCTGAGACCTGATCGATCAACAGGCGCACTGCCCGCCTCCGGTCGTCGCTGGGCAGCAGCCGGTCGTCGGGATCCTCGATCACGGCCAGGCCCCGCAGGCTCCCGCAGTCACCTCGGAAGGGCGCCACCAGGCAGCCGTCGCTCCAGCCCGACAGGCCGCGTCCGTTGTGCAGCGAGCGCCGTCCGTGCTCGTCGGCCGCCGGCGAGAAGAGCTCTTCGGCCGAGAGCAGCCAGCAACCGGCGTGCTCGCGCTCGGGCACCAGCAGCGACTCCAGCCGCCGCACCTCGAGCGTGCCGGCGAGCAGCGCCCGGGACCCCCATCCCCGCGTCGCCACCAACTCCAGCGCCCCGGCCTCACCAGCGCCGTAGGCCGCCACCCGGGCAAAACCGAGGTGCGGCACCACGGTGTCGCAGGCCGCTTCGAGCAGCTCCCCAGCCGTCGAGCACCCCGACAGCGCGGGAGAGACATCGAGCAGCAATGACAGCATCCGCTCGTTCTCGGTCGCCCGGGCACTCCTGCGGGTGCTGGCCAGCGCCTGCTCGGCGTGCGAGCAGATAGCGCGGAGCAGGCGCAGGTCGTCATCCTCGGGACGCCGGCCACTCGCCGGCTCGTCCATCGACAAGAACCCGAGCGGGACGCCGCTCGCGTCACGCAAGAACACCAGCAGGCCGTCGTCGGGCTGCCACGCGCCGGGGTCGTCACTCTGCGGGATGTTCGGCGTGTAGACGTTCTCGAGCCCGGCCCAGAACGACGCCTCCCGGGTCAAGAAGAACACGCCCGGAAGTCGCTGCTGCTCAGAGGAGAACAGCCGGTTCAGCGTCGCGCTCGCCGCGGAGGTGCCGTGCAGCGCGGCGCGGCTCTCGTCGGAGCCGAGCACGAACACGACTTCGTAGTCGTCCCACGCCGGCCGGTAGATGTTGACCACCACGGCCTCGAACCCGGCGGCGGTCCTGATCGTGCTCGCGACCGTGCTCAAAACGACCGGCAGAGGCTC
>JBPCQU010000097.1:0-7940 GCA_050997795.1 Solirubrobacteraceae bacterium
CGTCGAGAATTCCTACCCACTCGAAGGAGGAGCAAGTGACAAAGTCCGAGTTCGTAGACCAGGTCGCTGATCGCGCCGGGTTGAGCAAGAAGGACGCCGGAGACGCGGTGGACGCGATGCTGGAGACGATCGAGAGCGCGCTCAAGCGCGGCAGCGACGTGACCTTCTCCGGCTTCGGGAAGTTCACCGTGTCGCACCGCAGCGCGCGCGAGGGTCGGAACCCCGCGACGGGCGCGAAGATCCAGATCGCCGCGTCGCGCGTGCCCAAGTTCAGCGCCGGCGCGGGGCTCAAGAAGGCAGTCAAGTAAGGGCGCAGAGCTCCTCTGAGCGAGAGCGCGTCCGCGGTTTGGGAGAGGCGGGCGCGCCTCCGGTGGCTCTCGGCGGGGCGGGATTCGGCGACCGGCTCGCGCGGTTGGTCGTCGAGCGCGGGTCTCAGCTCGTGCTGGGTCTCGACCCGGATCCCGCGCGGCTGTGGCCACGTGCGCTCGAACTCGTCGCCGGCGGCGCCGGCGGCCGCGAAGGCTCACCCGCCGAGCGCGCCGCCCGCGCCGTCGCGGCGCACTGCCGTCTGGTGATCGACGCCACCGGCGAGCAGTGCGTCGCGGTCAAGGCGCAGGTCGCCTGCTTCGAGCGGCTCGGTGCGCCGGGCTGGGCGGCGCTGCAGGAGGTGGTGACCGCGGCACGGGAGCACGGCTTGCTGGTCGTCTGCGACGCCAAGCGCGGTGACATCGACGTCACCGCGAAGGCCTACGGGCAGGCGTACTTCGGCCAGACGGCGACCCCGTTCGGCCCGGTGTCGGGCCTTGGTACGGACGCCCTCACGGTGAATCCGCTGCTCGGCCGCGACTCGGTGCTGCCACTGCTCCTGGCCGCGCGGGCACGAGGGGGAGGGCTGTTCGTGCTCGTCCGCACATCGAACCCCGGCGCCGCCGACATCCAGGACCGGGAACTGAGCGATGGCGGAGACGTCAGCGAACGGCTCGCGCAGCTCGTCTCCGAGCTCGGCGCCGACGGAGTCGGCCACGACGGCATCTCCGACGTCGGGGCGGTAACCGGGGCCACCGCCCCTGAGCGGCTCGCCCGCCTGCGCGAGACGATGCCGAGCGCCCCGTTCCTGCTTCCCGGCGTGGGGGCGCAAGGCGGGAGGGTGCAGGATCTCGCTGCGGCGTTCGCACCCGGGCCGGCCGGCGGGCTCGTCTCCTCCTCGCGCGGGATCGTGGACGCATACGAGCGCTCCTCGCCGCCAGGCGGGGAGCCCGCCGACGCGGCTCGAGCCGAGGCATCGCGCCTGCGCGAGCTCGCCTGGGGGCTGACGCGCTAACCGCAGCGCGGCTTGGGGGTGGGCGGCGCGTCCTTCGGACGGCCATCTGACCCGCTTGTATGATCGAACGTGCGATGGTGGGAAAAAGCGCGCGCTTCCTTGCGCCGATCGCCCTCGTCGCGGTCGCCATAGGGACGTACATGATCGTGCACGCGGGCCTGGCCACCCACCACGCCACGGCCTCGCACTCGAGCTCCGTGGTCAACGGTCCACGGGCCCCCGGGCGCAGATCCGCGCCGCGGCCCAAGTACTACGTCGTCCGGCAGGGCGACACGCTGAGCCAGATCTCGGTCAAGACGCACGTCTCGATCCTGCGCCTCTCGACTCTGAACCCGGGGATCTCTCCCAACAGCCTGCAGACCGGGCAGCGGCTGAGGCTGCGGCGGTGAGGCGCCCGCTCGGGGCGGTGAGGCGCCCGCTTGGGGCGGCGATCCCGTGCGGTGCGGCAGCCCTCCTGATCGTCCTGACGCTGGCCACCGGGGGGGCCGCCGCCGCGGCTTCGCCCCCCAGCCTCAGCGTCCGGGGCGCCGTCCTGATCGAGCAGAGCACGGGTAAGCGGCTCTACGGACGGGACCCGAACCGCGAGCTGCCGATTGCGAGCGCGACGAAGCTCATGACGGCGCTGCTGACGCTCGAGCACGAGCGGCGGTTGAGCAAAGTCTTCACCCAGACCGACTACTACCCGGCCGCGGCTGACTCGCAGATCGGGCTCGTGCCGGGCGAGCGGATGAGCGTCCATGACCTGCTGCTGGCGCTGATGCTGCCGAGCGCCGACGACGCCGCGGAGGACCTCGCCTACAACGTCGGCCACCGGTCAGTCAGGCGCTTCATCGCGATGATGAACGCGCGAGCACGCCAGCTTGGGCTGCGCCACACGCACTACTCGACGCCGATCGGCCTCGACTCTCCCGGGAACTACTCGAGCGCCTCCGACCTGGTCAAGCTCGCGAGCTATGACCTCACTCACTCGCCGTATGTCGCGCGGATAGTCGCGCTCCCGTACGCGACCCTGCGCTCGGGTGATCACATCCGGCACGTGGTCAACCGCAATGACCTCGTCGGGAGGGTCCCGTGGATCAACGGGGTCAAGACCGGCCACACCGCCGGCGCGGGTTACGTTCTGGTCGCGTCGGGGCACAGACGCGGCATGTCCCTGCTCAGCGCGGTGCTCGGCACCTCGAGCGAGGGCTCGCGGGACGCGAACACGATGGCGCTGCTCGACTACGGGTTTGCCACCTTCAGGCTCGCCAAGCCGGTCCGCGCGGGGCAAGTGCTCGCTCGGCCAACCGTGGCCTACCGGCCCGGGGTCCGCGCCGCGCTGGTCGCGGCGACCGCGTTCACCCGCGCGGTGTCGCGTCAGACGAAGGTGATGGTCCGCGTGCGGGCGCCGCGCCAGCTGACCGGGCCGCTGCGCCGCCACACCGAGCTGGGCACGGCGATCGTGCTGGCCGACGGGCGTCCGATCGCCCTCATCCCGCTCTTGCTGGCCAGGGCTTTGCCCGCAGTCGGTACGCTAACGATCGCGGCTCGATTCATAACCGGGCCGGTGGTGCTTCCCGTGATCGCAGCCGTCCTCCTCACGGTGCTCGCGCTGGGCTTTCTCGCCCGGCGCCACCGGCGCACGCGGATGGGACCCGCGCGAGGGGAGCCCGGAGGAGGAGGATTGGAGTCCGCATGATCATCACCGTCACGCTCAACGCGGCGATCGACAAGACGCTGGAGGTCCCGAGCTTCACCCCTGGGCGCCGGCACCGGACTGTCGGTCAGACCACGATGCCGGGGGGCAAAGGGGTCAACATCGCCCGGGCGATCAAGCAGCTCGGTCAGCCAGTGATCGCCACCGGCCTCGCCGGGGGCGCGACCGGCACGCGGATCGTGGAGGCGCTCAACGACGAGTCGGTCCTCAACGACTTCGTCCGCATCCACGACGAATCCCGGACGAACACCGTCGTGCTCGACCCGACCACCGGCCTGCACACCGAGATCAACGAGCGCGGACCGGCGGTCTCGGTTCAGGAATTACAGCTGTTCCGTGACAAGCTCCTCTACCTGGCGCAGGGAGCGAGCATCTGCGTTTTCGCCGGAAGCCTGCCGCGGGGGGTGGAGCAGGACGTCTACTTCTCGCTGATCCGCGAGGTCGGGCGGCTCGGCGTGAGCACGATGATCGATACCGATGGGGAGCCCCTGCGGCTGGCGATCCGGGCCGAGCCCGCGCTCGTCTCGCCCAACGAGCTCGAGTCCGAGGAGCTCGTCGGGCAGGAGTTCAACGACGCCGACGACCGCGCGCAGGCGGTGGTGGAGATGACGCGTCTAGGCGCGCGCGAGGCGGTCATGACGGTGTCGGACGGCTGCTACGCGAGGCTGCTGGAGAACGGCTCGCCGACGCTTCATCGCGTCCGGGTGGAGGAGCAGGAGGCTCGCTCGGTGGTCGGCTCGGGAGACGCGTTCCTAGCCGGGTACGTGGCCGCGCGATACGCGGGACAAGAGCCCGTCGAGTGCCTGCGCTTCGGGGTCGCCTGCGGCGCCGAGTCGACCCAGCATTTCGGCGCCGGGATCATCGATCCGAGCCGCGTCGAGCGGTTGCTGGGCGACGTTCAGGCCGAGCGGTTAGACCTCGCCGAGATCGGCTAGAGCCGCGCCGGGCCGCTGCTAGGATCGGGCGTCCGATGGTTGCCGCCACGCCGCTTGTCCTCCCGTCCGAAGCGCTATCTACGATCCGGCGATGGAAGTAGAGATCGGTCGAGGCAAGAAGGCCCGGAGGGCGTACGGATTCGACGACATCGCGATCGTCCCGTCGCGCCGAACCCGGGACCCCGATGACATCGACATCTCGTGGACGCTCGGCCCGTACCGCTTTGAGCTGCCGCTGCTGGCGGCCGCGCTCGACGGGGTCGTCTCGCCCGAGAGCGCGGGCCTGATCGGCAAGCTGGGCGGACTCGCGGTCCTCAATCTGGAGGGCATCTTCTGCCGCTACGAGGACGCCGAGACCCAGCTCGAGCGAATCGCGACCTTCTCGCGTGACATCGCCACCCGCGAGATGCAGGACATCTACCGCGAGCCGGTCAAGCCGGAGCTGATCGCGCGCCGGATCCAGGAGATCAAGTCCCAAGGCGTGGTGGCGGCTGCGTCGCTGACGCCCCAGAAGGTGCGCAGCCACTACGAGGTCGCGCTCGAGGCGGGGCTGGACATCCTCGTGATCCAGGGCACTGTCGTCTCTGCCGAGCACGTCTCGCGAGACGAGAGCCGGCCGCCGCTCAACCTCAAGGAGTTCATCCGCGAGCTCGCGCCGACGCCGGTGATCGTGGGTGGCTGCGCCTCGTACCACACCGGCCTACATCTGATGCGGACCGGAGCCGCGGGGGTGCTCGTCGGCGTCGGACCGGGGGCGATCTGCACTACCCGCGGCGTGCTCGGGATCGGTGTCCCGCAGGCGACGGCGATCGCCGACGTCGCCGCGGCCCGCTCCCAGCACATGCTCGAGACCGGCGACTACGTCAAGGTGATCGCCGACGGTGGGATGCGCAACGGCGGTGATATCGCCAAGGCGATCGCGTGCGGCGCCGACGCGGTGATGCTCGGATCGGCGCTGGCCCGGTCCTACGAGTCGCCCGGCCAGGGCTACAACTGGGGAATGGCGACTTTCCATCCAACGCTGCCCCGCGGCGCCCGCGTCGCGACGACGCAGAACGGCACGCTCGAGGAGATCATCACGGGGCCGGCTCGTGAGAACGACGGCACCTTCAACCTGATGGGCGGTCTGCGGACGTCGATGGCGACCTGCGGCTACCGCGACATCGCGGAGTTCAACCGCGCCGAGCTGATGGTCGCACCCGCGCTTCAGACCGAGGGCAAGCAGCTTCAGCGCGAGCAGGGCGTCGGGATGGGCGCTGGCAGCCGGGCAGCGGCGGTCGGTGTCGCCGACTAGCCAGGCGCCGGTCGAGGACGTCCGCGCCGAGATCCCGGCTGCCACCGACGAGGTGGTGGTGCTCGATTACGGGGGCCAGTACTCGCAGCTGATCGCGCGCCGGGTGCGCGAATGCGGCGTCTTCTCCGAGCTGCTCCCTTTCCACGTGGGCGCCGAGGAGGTGGCCCGGCGCCGCCCCAAGGGGGTGATCCTGTCCGGCGGCCCCGCCTCGGTGTACGCCGAGGGCGCGCCGCCGCTCGAGGCGCAGCTGCTCGAGCTCGGCGTCCCGGTGCTCGGCATCTGCTACGGGATGCAGCTGATCGCGCTCGAGCTGGGCGGACGCGTCGAGGGGGCCGAAGTGGGCGAGTTCGGCCGCTCCCAGCTCGAGGTTCTCCAGACCGGGCGGCTGCTGGCCGGAACCCCGCGCGAGCAGTCGTGCTGGATGTCTCACCGGGACACCGTGTTCTCCCCGCCGCCGGAGTTCGCCGCGCTGGCGTCGTCCAGCGCTTCGCCGGTGGCGGCGTTCGAGTCCGAGCAGCGGGGCATCTACGGGATCCAGTTCCACCCCGAGGTCGTGCACACGCCCTACGGACAGCAGGTGCTGACGAACTTCCTCAAGGACATCTGCGGTTGCGACGGCACCTGGAGCGCGGCGTCGGTGATCGAGGATCAGATCGAGCGGATCCGTGCGCAGGTCGGCGACGGCCACGCGATCTGCGGCCTCTCGGGCGGGGTCGACTCGAGCGTCGCCGCGCTGCTCGTGCACCGCGCGATCGGAGATCGCTTGGTCTGCGTGTTCGTCGATCACGGGCTGATGCGCAAGAACGAGGGCGACCAGGTGATCTCCGCCTTCCGCGATAACTTCGGGGTGCCGCTCGTCGCGGTCGACGCTTCGGAGCGCTTCCTGCACCGGCTGCGCGGGGTTAGCGACCCCGAGCTCAAGCGCAAGCTGATCGGCGCCGAGTTCATCCGCGTGTTCGAGGAGGAGGCGGCCAAGCTGACGACCGCGCTTCGGGGGGCCGGCGATTCCCGGGACGTCCGCTTCCTCGTCCAGGGGACTCTGTACTCGGACGTGATCGAGTCAGGCGGAGGCACGGGGGCGGCGACGATCAAGTCCCACCACAACGTCGGCGGTCTGCCCGAGGATCTCGATTTCGAGCTGGTGGAGCCGCTGCGCGCCCTGTTCAAGGACGAGGTCCGGCAGGTCGGCGCCGAGCTCGGCCTGCCCGAGCGCCTCGTCTGGCGCCAGCCCTTCCCGGGGCCCGGGCTCGCGATCAGGATCGTGGGGGGAGAGGCGACTCGCGAGCGGCTCGACACGCTGCGCGAGGCCGACGCGATCCTCCAGGACGAGATTCGCAAGGCCGGCCTGTACCGCGAGCTGTGGCAGTCCTTCTGCGTGCTGCCTGACATCCGGACCGTCGGCGTCCAGGGCGACGAGCGCACCTACGGGAACGTGATCGCGATCCGCGCCGTGACCAGCGACGACGCGATGACGGCTGACTGGGCCCGGCTTCCCTACGACCTGCTCGAGCAGATCGCCTCGCGGATGATCAACGAGATCCGTTCCGTGGGGCGCGTGGTGCTCGACATCACGAGCAAGCCGCCGGGCACGATCGAGTGGGAGTAGCCGGGCGCCATCACGGGGCCCGCGCGACGATCGGCAGGACGTACGGCCCCAGGTCCTCGGGCAGCTGCTCGCGGGCAAACCACCTCGCGGAAGCGATCTCTCCCGGGTCGAGCGTCAGGGTCAGATCGGCGAGCTCGGCGCGGAAGCAGTGGATCGTGTCGCGCCTGTGGTCCTGGCTGCCGCGGATCGCGCCGACGGGGGACCAGTCGGCGGCTTGGATTCCGAGCTCCTCGCGCATCTCCCGGCTCGCCGCGCTGACCGGCGGCTCGCCGCGCTTGATCGCCCCGCCCGGGAGATCCCATGACCTCCGTCCGTAGGTGTGGCGAACGAGCACGATCCGGTCGGCGTGGGTCAGCAGGCATTTGACGCCGCGCTTTCGAGGCCGGCGGAAGAACCAGAACACCTGCAAGATGCGGTAGGCCGAGCGGAATGCGAGCCGGCGCACGGGAGCGGGGAGCCGCATCGAGCCAGGGTAGGGGACAGGGCGGCGTCGATTGACTATCATCGGCCCGACCCGCCTCGGGCACTGGCCCACTCGGCATCCGGCCTCGCCTGGTATGGGCCGTGCCGAGCCATCCAGTCCTCGCGCGGCTTGTGCATGCCATGAAGACCTACGTAGCCAAACCCTCGGATCGAGAGCGCAACTGGCTCGTCGTGGACGCGTCCGGTAAGACGCTGGGCCGCCTGGCGACGCAGATCGCCGACGCCCTGCGCGGCAAGCGCAAGCCGACCTACACGCCGCACGTCGACACGGGTGACTTCGTCGTCGTCGTCAACGCGGAGAAGATCTCGGTCACGGGCAACAAGCGCGCCGCGAAGATGTACTACCGCCACTCGGGCTATCCCGGCGGGCTGAAGACGCGCACGCTCAACGACATGCTCGAGCGCCGCCCCGAGGAGGTGCTGCGCCTCGCCGTCAAGGGCATGCTGCCGCGCAACCGCCTCGCTCGCAAGCAGCTCACGAAGCTCAAGATCTACGCCGGGCCCGAACATCCCCACCAGGCCCAACAACCGCAACCGATGGAGCTTTCCTCGTGATCGACGAGAGCGCCGAGCCGCCTGAGGCCGAAGAGCCTGCGGCCGACACT
>JBPCQU010000201.1:0-4729 GCA_050997795.1 Solirubrobacteraceae bacterium
GCTCACCGCCGGACAGCTGGCCGGGGAGGTTGTGGAGCTTGGTCGAGAGGCCCGTCAGGCGCAGGATGTCAGGCACCTTGGCCCGGATCTCCTTGCGCGAGCCGCCGGTGACCTGCAGCGCGTAGGCCACGTTGTCGTACACGGTGCGGTTGGGCAGGAGCTTGAAGTCCTGGAACACGACGCCGACGTTGCGCCGGTAGAAGGGGACCCGCTTGCGGGAGATCTCGTCGAGGTTGTGGCCGGCGACGCGGATCGTGCCGGCGGTCGGCTCGAGCTCTTTGATCAGCAGCCGCATCACCGTCGACTTGCCCGAGCCGGTCGCTCCGACCAGGAACACGAACTCCTCGCGGTCAACGAAGAACGTCGCCTGATCGAGGCCCACATCGCCGGTGTAGAGCTTGGAGACGCCGCGGAACTCGATCACGCGGTGACCGGCCGACGGCCGCGCGGCGGGCTGGCGGGGATGGACGGCGGGGGCCGCGGGAGCCCGGCGGCGAGTGCGATCGCTTGATTTGGATGAAGGAGCCATAGGGTGCGCGCAGCGTAGCGGGCGCCCGACCCCGAGTTCGGGTCCGCGGGCCTCTTGCAACGCGATTTGCAGGTCGAATCTCTAAAGCAGGGCTTAATCGGCTCGATGCCCCGCTTCCCGGTGGCACCCCCTATCTCGGTGCTCGCTACCGTCTCCAGATGATGTCCGCGATCACCGTATCCACGCTGGCAAACGGCATGCGGTTGCACCGGATCGCGGTACAGGGGACACGCGCGGTCACGATCCTGGTCGCGTTCGACGCCGGCGCCCGCACCGAGCGGGCCGACGAGAACGGGATGGCCCACTTCCTCGAGCACCTGGTGTTCAAGGGCGGCGAGAAGTACCCCACCTACCGTGACGTCAACGAGGCAGCCGAGCGGATCGGGGCGGTGCTCAACGCGTACACGAGCCACGACCTGGTCGCGTTCCACATCACGGCCCGAGCCCAACGCGGGCTCGAGGCGGCCGACCTGTTGACTGACTTCGTCGCCAAGCCCAGGATCGACCCAGAGGAGCTGGACCGCGAGCGCGGGGTGGTCGTGCAGGAGATCGCGCGCTCCGAGGACCAGCCATCGGTGATGGCCGAGCACCTGATCGACGAGGCGGTGTTCGGCGACCACCCGCTCGGCCGATCGGTGCTCGGGCCCGCCGAGCACATCCGCGACACGTTCACGCGCGAGGCGATCGTCGGCTTCCGTTCTCGCCGCTGGTCGCCGTCCAGCGGCGCCGCGTACGTCGTCGGCAACCTGGACGCGCTCGGCGACGACGGGCGCCTCGAGACGCTGTTCGGACGCTTCGAGCCCCGGCCCGCGCCCTCGGCATATGCGGCCGCCCCGCGCGTACAGCCACGGGTGCTGGTGCGCGAGCGGGACTCCAACCAGTCGCACCTGCGGCTCTCCTACCGCCCATCGGTCGACGTCACCAAGCCGCGCGAGCGCGCTGCGCTGGCGATCTATTCGACCCTGCTCGGCGGATCGATGGGCTCGCGGCTGTTCGACGAGATCCGCGAGCAGCGGGGTCTGGCGTATTCCGTCAGCGCCTTCCCGCATGCTTACGCCGATGTGCCAGTGCTGCAGCTGTCAGCCGGTCTCGAGTCGGCCAAGTGCGCGGAGGCCTACCGGCGGATGAGGGACATCGTCACCGACCTGCGCGACAGCGGCCCGACCCAGGCCGAGGTGGAGCGCGCGCGTGCGTTCGCCGCCGGCGCGCGCACGATCGCGTTTGAGAACAGCGGCGCGGTGGCGCGCTACGCGGCCCAGCAGACGATCGTCTACGGCGGCGAGGACGTCGACCCCGACAACACGATCGCGCTGCTCGATCAGGTCACCTTCGACGACGTCCGGACGGTCGCCGCCGGGATCGCCGACACCCTCGCGATCGCGTGCGTCGGGCCGCACACCGTGGAGGAGCTGGAGCGCGCCTGACCAGGAGATCCGGTCGCGGTGCCCGCTGGCTCGCCGCCGGCCTTCTTTGCGCGCTCGCGGTCACGGCCATCGTGCTCGCTGGATTCGGCTCCTTCAGCGCAACCAGCAAGCACGACGCTCAGGCCAACACGGGTGGCTCGGTGCTCGGGCCAGCCGCGGCCGCCAGTCACGATCGCCGTGGACGGCGCTCGACGCCGGACAATCAGATCAGCGCTGCGGGCGCCCCGCGGACCGTCGCCGAATCGCAGCTCCGGGCATCGCTCGAGAAGGCGCTGACGGCGGCGGGTCCGCAGAGCGGCGCGCTCGTCTACGACCTCGGGTCCCACGCGGACCTGTTTGCCCGGCGCGCGGGGGTCAAGCGGCCGCCGGCCTCGGTGGAGAAGCTCTACACGACGGTCGCGGTGATGCGGCTGCTGGGTCCCGACGTGCGGCTGCACACGAGCGTGCTCGGGACCGGCCGCCTCGTCAACGGGGTCTGGCGCGGCAACCTCTACCTGCGAGGCGGCGGCGACCCGACGTTCGGGGATCCGACCTTCAACCGCGTCTGGGAGCAAGGCTACGGGCCTACCGCCGGCCAGCTCGTCGCTCAGCTCTCCCGCAAGGGGATCAGGCGAGTGACGGGATCGGTATTCGCCGACGAGTCGCTGTTCGACCGTCGCCGCGGCGGCCTGATGACCAACTACGCCCCAGACACTCCGGACTTCGGCGGTCAGCTGAGCGCGCTGACCTACGACCACGGCTCCGCGCTGCGCCAGTTGTCTCCGGCCCGATTCGCCGTCAAGGAGCTCGTGCTGACGCTGCGTGGATCGCGGATCGCGGCCAAGGCCGCCGATCAGACGGCGAGCACTCCCCGGCGCGCGCGGCTGCTGGCGATCGTCAACTCTCCCCCCATGTCGGTGATGACGAGGCTGATGGACGTCCCCTCGGATGACCTGTTCGCCGAGCTCTTCACCAAGCAGCTCGGGGTCCTGTTCGGAGGCAGCGGCACTATCTCCCGGGGCGCGCGCGTGATCCGGCGGACGATCGCTTCCTCCTACGGACTGCATCCGGTGATCCTCGACGGCTCGGGGCTGTCCCGGGCCGATCGCTCCTCGCCGCTCGAGGTGGTGGACCTGCTGCGCGACGTGTGGCGCACGCCGGTCGGCGGTGAGCTCGCGGCCTCCCTGCCTACGGTCGGCGTGAACGGCACGGTGCAGACGATCGGTCTGAAGACCGCGGCCAAGGGCCGGTGCCTGGCCAAGACCGGGACGCTGGACAACGTCACCAACCTGGCGGGATACTGCCGCAGCCGCGGCGGCCACAGGCTGGCGTTCGCGCTGTTCGTCGACGGGCCGCCGAACTACGCTGCGATCCTGCTCGAGAGCCGCATGATCGCCGCGATCGCGCGTTATTGACGAGCGTGCGGTCGGGGGCCACAATCGAGCGGTGCAGCTGGACGCCGCTCCGAACCTGAGTGAGCTCCAGCGGTATCTGAGCCGGATCGGCGACCGCTGGCCGATCGAGGTGGCAATGCTCGGTGGCGCGCGCGTGGATGACGCGCGGGGAGCGCCTCCACACCGAGAGCGAGGGCCGGAGTACGTGCTCGTACTCGTCTCGCCCGCGTTCGACGGGATCCCGTGGCTGGAGCGCGTCCACCAGGCGTCCTCACTGTGGGATGCGCTCGAGATGGGGGGCGCCGCGGACGTGCGCTGCTACACGCCGGTCGAGTTCCGGCGCATGCGCATGACGATGCCCGCGGTCAAGCGGGTTGTCGAGCACGGGATGCTGCTGTTCGAGGACCAGACCCTCAGCTGATCGAGACCATCCGCTCGATCGGTACCCGTGCACGACGGGCAATCTCGCGCGGGACCTTGACCTCGTGGACGCCGTCGCGGAGGGCGTCGAGCAGCTTGGGCAGCGTAATCATCTTCATGAAGCGGCAGTGGGCGGCCTCGTTGGCCGCGACGAAGTCGACTCCCGGAGCGGCCTGGCGGAGGGGGTGCAGCATCCCGGTCTCGGTGGCGACGATCGCCGTACTACGCGCCCCGGTGGCCTGCAGCTCGTGGGCATAGGAGAGCATGCCGCCGGTGGAGAGCATCCGGACGCCGTCGGCTTTTACGTCGCCCGCCGCCACGTACTCCATGACGCTCGTCGAGCAGCCACATTCGGGGTGGATCAGAAAGTCGGCATCGGAGTGCTCGGCGCGCACGTTCGCGATGTCGCCGGGCTTGATCCCGGCGTGCACATGACATTCACCGTCCCATACGTGCATCGCTCGCCCGAGCGTCTTCTCGACGTATGCCCCCAGGAACATGTCAGGCCCGAACAGGATCTCGGCGTCGTCACCGTGCTCGCGATAGATGTGGCGCACGACCTCCACCGCGTTGGCAGACGTACAGCAGTAGTCGGTGTCCGCCTTGACCTCGGCGGTTGTGTTGACGTACATGACGACGATCGCGCCCGGATGCGCCGTCCTCCAGTCGCGCAGCTGGTCGGCGGTGATCGAGTCGGCCAGCGAGCAGCCGGCCTCGAGGTCGGGGATCAGGACGCGCTTGTCAGGACACAGGACCGATGCGGTCTCGGCCATGAAATGAACGCCGCAGAAGACGATCGTCTCGGCGTCGGCCGCGGCCGCCTGCTGGGACAGGCCGAGCGAATCGCCGACGTAGTCGGCCACGTCCTGGATCTCTGGCAGCTGGTAGTTGTGGGCCAGGATCACCGCGTCGCTTTCGGCGGCCAGGGATCGCACCTGCGCCTGGAGTTCGGGGATGTTCTCGAGCATCAGCGGCGCGCCGGC